>JBDTTD010000085.1:0-10060 GCA_039930805.1 Gemmatimonadales bacterium
AGGTGGATCGACTGCGTCGGACGATTTACCTCTCCACCGCGCTGCTGACCGCGGCAAGCGTGGCGACCTGTGGGATCATCGGCTTTGTCGGTCTGGTGGTGCCCCACGCGGTACGAACCATCTTCCGGCCCCTGCATCGCACGCTGCTGCCGATCGTCTTCCTGGTGGGTGGCTGCTTCCTGGTGCTGGCCGATGTGGTGTCTCGGACCGTGGTACGTCCGCTCGAGCTGCCGGTCGGGGTGATCACTGCCCTCATCGGAGTACCGCTCTTCGCGCTTTTGCTGCGGCGGACCCTGAGGTGATCCTCGAGGCCCGGGCAGTGACGGTCCGCTACCGGCGCAATGCGCCGGTAGCCCTCGACGGCGTCGACTGCCAGGTGGCAGGCTCGGAGCTGGTGGCTGTGGTGGGTCCCAACGGCAGCGGAAAGACAACCCTGGTCCGGGCGCTGCTGGGATTGATTCCGCTGGAGCGGGGCAGCGTGATGGTGGACGGGCGGCCGGTGGGCGCCTGGCCGCGCGGCGCCCTGGCCCGGGTAGTAGGAGTCGTGGGACAGCAGGAGGAAGCCCTCTTTCGGCTCAGTGTGGCCGAGATGGTCATGCTGGGCCGCTACGCCAGACTCGGCCCGCTGGAGGCGCCCCGAGCCGAGGACCGAAGCGCGGTGCAGGCGGCGCTCGAACGCTGTGACATCGTTGGCCTGGCGGAGCGATCGGTGGATTCGCTGTCGGGGGGTGAGTGGAAGCGGGTGCGGATCGCGCGCGCGCTTGCCCAGGAGCCCCGAGCCCTCGTGCTGGACGAGCCGACCGCGTCGCTCGACGTGCGGCACGAGATGGAGATGTTCGAGCTCATTCGTCAGCTGGTAGACGATGGTCTCGCCGGCCTGGTAATTACCCATCACCTCAACCTCGCCGCCCGGTTCGCGGACCGGATCATCCTGCTGGACCACGGGGTGGTCGTCGCCGAAGGCACCCCGGCGCAGGTGATGAACCGGGACACCCTCTCCCGGGTCTTCGAGTGGCCGGTTGCCGTAACAACCTGGTCGGATGGGTCACCCCAAGTTGTTCCACTACGTGTCAAGGAGAGCCCTCCATGAAAACACGCCGGTTTGCGCCAGCCATCGCGGCGGCTTTGCTCCTGAGCCGGTCCACCGCGGCCCGCGGGCAGGAAGCTCAGGACACAACCCGCCTGGCGGAAATTGTGGTGACGCCTACCCGGCTGCCCACGCCCCCGGATGCGGTGGTGTCCTCGGTGACCGTCATTACGGGTGACGATCTCCGCGCCCGAGGCGTTCGCTTCGTGCAGGACGCGCTGCGCGAGGTTCCTGGCGCGGCGGTGGTGCAGGGAGGCTCGTTCGGGGCTGTCAGCTCGATCTTCTTGCGAGGTGGTGAGAGCGATTATGTCAAAGTGCTGGTGGACGGGGTACCGGTGAATCAATCCGGTGGGGCGTTCAACTGGGCCAATCTCACTACCAATAACGTGGACCGCATCGAAGTTCTGCGCGGCCCCGGAAGCGTGCTCTACGGTTCGGACGCGGTAAGCGGTGTGGTGCAGATTTTCACCCGGCGCGGTGAGGAAGGGTTCTCGGTCGAGGGCGGGGCAGAGGCGGGCACCTTCGGCACGAGGAATGGACATGCCGGTGTCCTCGGCGGCACCTCTCGCCTGAACTATTCGGCCGATGCCAGCCGCTTTGCCACCGACGGCACGTACCGCTTCAACAATGACTACGGGAACACCGCGCTCAGTGGATCAGTGCGAGCTCTTCCCGATGCAAGTACGGACGCCTCGCTGACCGCCCGGTACACCGACAGCCGCTTTCATTTCCCGACTGACTTCGCCGGCGTGCCGTCCGACAGCAACCAGGCCAGCGCCGAGGAGATGCTCACCATCGCCGCTGATCTCGGCCGCCGCCTCGGCTCTGGTTTCGACGTCCGCCTGACGGCGGGCGGAAACCGAACCATCGGCCAGTTCGACGATCGTTCCGACAATATGGCCGACACTCTCGGCTTTGGCTTTGCTTCCCGGCGAGACTCGCGCGCCCAGCGGGGCAACGTCGACGCCCGGATCAATGGGATCGTGAGCCCGGACCTGACGGTCACCGGCGGCCTACAGGTGGAGCGAGAGACGGAGCGCCAGTCGGGTGAAACCACTTCCAACTTCGGCGGGATTGCCACCACTCCCGACACCCCGTTCGATCGAGGGCGGACCACGCTGGGGTACTACGCCCAGGGAGTGCTCGACCTGGCTCGAGGTCTGGCCCTCAACCTCAACGCCCGAGTGGATGACAACAGCGCGTTCGGGACCTTCTTCACCTACCGGGCAGGAGCCGGGTATCGCTTTGCTACCGGCACCCGGGTTCGCGCTTCGCTGGGCCGCTCATTCAAGGCACCCACGTTCTGTGAGCAGTTCTGCGACGCCCCATTCGTGGTAGGCGACTCGACCCTGCGGCCCGAACGGTCGATCAGCTGGGAAGCCGGTGTCGAACAGGGATTGGTCGACGGCCGGGTATCCATATGGGCCACGTATTTCGATCAACGCTTCCGCGACATGATCGTGTATGACGGCTCGGGCGTCCCGGGCGAACCGACGTACTTCAACGGTGCTGCTGCCAAGTCTCGGGGCATCGAAGCGGGTCTCACCACTTCAGTGGGGTCCGGCACCAAGCTGTCGGTCTCGTACACCTACCTCATGGCGGAGGCCACGGACGATGGCGGCTTGCCGTCGCCCACATTCGCTGCCGGCCAACGGTTGATCCGCAGGCCGCGCCACTCGGCTGAGTTGTCGGCCCGTAGCCGCGTCTTCGATCGGGTCACACTGGGCGGCTCGCTCATCTACGCGGGTGCGCGGGAGGACGTGGACTTCAACCTGTTTCCGGCTGAACGAGTGGAGCTCCCCGGCTACGCTACCGTGAACCTGGCAACCGAGGTCGAGGTGATTCAATCACGGCCCGGACGACCGGGGCTTTCCGGGGTGTTGCGGGCTGAGAATGTGTTTAACCAGGCCTACGATCAGGTGGTCGGCTTTGCTGGGCGTCGGAGGGGAGTGTTCGGGGGAGCCAGGTTCCGATTCTGACCGGCAGGCGACTGGCGGCGGGGGCCGAGTGCTTCGATCTTTCCTGAATGACCGCTCCGCCCTCCGCCGTTTGCTTCGTCCTGCTGGCAGGGCTCTGGTCGTGCGCCGAGACCTCTGCGCCGCTACCTCCTCCAGAGGAGGTGGTGATAGTTCTCAACACGGCGGCTGCCACGCTCAGCCTGGTACCAGTGAACGCACCGGCCCAGGTCTCCACGGTCCCGCTTGGAGCCTCGGATGTGTTGCCGGTCAGTGTGGCCACCCGGGGAGCCACCGCGGTGATCCCGCTCCGTGGCAGAGACGCTCTGGCGGTGGTGGACCTGCGGGCAGGGATGCTGGTGAACACCATCTCTCTTGCCCCCGGCTCCGGGGTGGCCGGCGCGGCGCTGGTCGGCGATTCCGTCGCCTACGTCACCAATTCCAACCTCAATACGGTTACTCGAATCGATCTGGCGACCGGGGATACGGCCAGCACCGTCGTCGGCCTTTCACCGCAGCATGTGATCTTCACCCGCGGCCGGGTGCTGGTCATGAACTCCAATGTCGATAGCCTGGGCAAGCCGGCGGGAGAGAGCTCGATCAGCGTCCTCGACCCGTCTCGTGACCCGGCTGTGGCCCGGGTGGATGAGATCCCGCTAGTCGGACCAGGGAATGCCCGGTTCAGCACCATTGCAGGGGACGGCCTGGTCTACGTCATCCAGGAGGGAGACCCGGCGGTAGACGAGGGGCGGCTGTCGATCATAGATCCGGTGGACCGGCGAGAGTTGGCCAGCTTCGGCGGGCTGGGCTTCGGCCCGGGCGACCTGACCGCCGATAATTCGGATCGCCTTCTGATCAGCTCCCGTAGTGAAGGCCTCATGGAGTTCAACACTGCCGAGCGCAGGGTGATTCGGGGCGCAGGCGAGGGAACCGTGATACCGGCCAATACCGGAGTCGCGGTGGACTCCCAGGGACGGATCTACGCCCTGGAGGCTGGCTGTTCCGGAACCGGGATTGTCCACGTGCTTCGGCCTGACTTTACCGAGCTACGGTCGGTGCCGGTCGGGCGATGCGCCAGCCAGGCGTTGCTCGCGCGGGTGCCGGCTGCCGGAACCGAGACAGCCGCCGACCCGACGGATCAGCTGCCGATGTAAGCGCTGGGGCTCCCGCTCAGGGCTACATTCCCTTCATGCCCCCGGTCTCCACCCCCGCGATCGTTCTCTCCACGCTCAGATACAGCGAGACCTCCAAAATCGTCCGGCTCGCTACCCGGGAGTTCGGGGTGCAGAGTGTCATCGCAAAAGGGGCCTTGCGCCCGAAAAGCCGCTTCGGTGCAGCCCTGCAGATTCTGAGCGAGGGTCAGGCGCAGTTTCTTCTGAAAGAGAACCGGGAGCTGCACCTGCTCACCAGCTTCGATCTGAGGCGGCTACACGTGGGGCTGGCTACCGAGCTGGACCGGTATGCCGTAGCCTGCGCGCTCGGCGAAGTCATGCTCCGCTTTGCTCCACCCGATCCACATGCCGAGAGCTTCGACCTGCTGCGCCATGCGCTGGAGTCGCTCGAGGTCGCTCCCCTCCCGAGCGTTGAGGCACTCGGCTATCGCCTGCTATGGCAGATGGTGAGTGTGCTCGGCTTCGAGCCTTCGCTCGATGCCTGCGTCATCGACGGCACTCCACTGTCTGGTAGCGGGCCTCTGCCGTTCAGTACTAGAGAGGGAGGGGCACTCTGCCCGGTCTGCACCACCCTCTACGGCGCAACCCGGCTTCCAGAACAGGCTCGCGCTGACCTCGTTGCGCTGATGGACCCCGCCATACCGCTGCCGGACCTGGACGCCAAGCATGGGGCGGCCCACCGCCGGCTGCTGGCCCGATACATACGCTATCACCTGGGTGAGGGGGCTGAGCTTCCGGCGCTCGAGTTCTGGACCCAGCGCCCCTGGATCGCCGCATGATCATCGGTACTGCGGGCCACATCGACCACGGAAAGTCCGCTTTGGTCAGCGCCCTTACCGGCAAGCCTATGGACCGTTTGCTGGAGGAGAAACGCCGAGAGATCACCATCGAGCTCAACTTCGCGCCGCTCGATCTGGGCTCTGGCCGGGTTGCCGGGGTAGTGGATGTTCCCGGCCATGAAGATTTTGTCCGCACCATGGTGGCTGGAGCGTCGGGCATCGATCTGGTGTTGCTGGTGATTGCCGCGGACGAAGGCATCATGCCGCAGACTGAGGAACACCTCGCCATCCTGGAGCAGTTGGGAGTGCCGGCCGGAATCCCTGTCATTACCAAGGCCGACCTGGCCGACAGCGAGTGGCTTCAGCTGGTGGCCGGCGAAGTGGCGGAGCGATTGGCGGACTCTCCGATCGACTTCGAGGCCCCGCTCGCAGTCTCTGCCAGGAACGGCAGCGGAATGGAGGCGCTTCGCGAACGGCTGGTTGCCCGGGCGAGCCTCCTCCCTCCGAGACGTTCGGGGGACGGCTTCCGGATGCCGATCGACCGGAGTTTCTCCCTCTCGGGGGTGGGCACCGTGGTGACCGGCACCGCATGGTCGGGCCGGCTCGGGATAGGCGACTCGGTCATCGTGCTGCCTGCCGGTCTCCATGCGCGAGTGCGGTCGATCGAGAGCTACGGTAAGACGGTGGAGCGAAGCGACCCCGGGGCCCGGACCGCCGTAGGCCTGGCCGGTGTGGAGCGTCGTGCTGTCGGCCGGGGGGACGTCCTGGTCACCGACGAGCTACCCTGGGTGGCCGCCACGGCGTTGGATGTCCAGATCACGCTGCTGCCGGACGCCGCGCGGGCGCTGAAGCCGCGAACCCGGGTCCGGCTGCATCTGGGTACCGCGGAGGTTATGGCCCGGGTGCTGCCCCGTTCTTCGATCGAGCCAGGCGGGACGGGGATGGCCAGACTGACCCTGGAGAAGCCTCTGGTAGCGCGCGCGCAGGACCGGTTCGTGCTGCGGAGCTACAGCCCGGTAACCACCATCGGTGGTGGCCGGGTACTCGATCCGGTCCCTCCGGGCCGCCGCAGCGCATGGCCTGAGGGACTTGCCTCTATCAACCCGGGGGAGCGCTTCCGCGCCGCACTGGTCCGCCGAAGGGAGGGGATCGAGGCCGCCACGCTCCCTCTGCTGCTTGGTCTGCCTCGAGCGGCGGTGGCCGAGGTGGCGCGGGCCGAGAGCACTGCGCGTATGGTCGGTGACGTATGGATCACGATTGACGCGGTGAAGGAAGTCGGTGTCCGTGCGCTCGGCGTGCTGCGGGACTATCACCGACAGCACGGCAGTGACGCCGGAATGCCGCTGGAGACACTCCGGCATTCGCTTCGTGGCCGCGACGTCGTGGTGGAGGCCGCATTGGTCGACTTCGCCCAGGCCGGTCGCCTCCGGCGAATCGACAGCTTTGTGGCGCTGGCCGGGTTCGTGCCTCAGGTGGCGGGCGGGGACTCAGCGATCGATCGTGTCGTCCGGATACTGCTCGAGGCCCATCTGAATCCACCGTCCGTCCCGGAGCTGGAGCGCAGCACCGGCCGCCGGGATCTTTTGGCGGTGCTACGACTCGCCGCAGCCAGGGGACAGGTCGAGGCGGTGGGGCGAGACCGGTATTATGCCCGTGAGGCCCTGGACCAGTTCACTACCGTCCTGACCGATCTGGGTCAGCAAGGTGAGATCGTCCCGGGTGCTGTCCGGGAGCGGCTCGGACTTACCCGGAAGTACCTGATCCCGCTGCTCGAGTGGGCGGATGGAAAGGGTATTACGATCAGAGTGGGGGAGGGAAGGCGGCTGAAGAGAGTCGGGAGTCAGGATTCGGGAGTCGGGAGCTAGACTTCCAGACATCCTGCCGTCATCTTGAGCGTAGGACTTGTTGTCGTCATTCCGACTAGCACGGAGGTGCCACTACCGTTCCACATCTCGTTTGAAGAGGAGCGCCCATGGTCCGCTTTGCGTGGCCGGGGTGGTGGCTCGGGCTTCTGGTGGGAGCAGGCCCCCCGGTAGCGGCACAGGCGAACGTGCTCCCTCCGAGGGTCGAGCTGAAGGAGAACTACCCCAATCCGTTTTTCCCGGCGACGACGATCCCGTTCGAAATTTCCCGGGAGGTGTGCGCGAGGGGTCATCAGCCGGTGGTCAGCCTGAAAGTCTACAATGTGCTGGTGCAGGTGGTCGCGATTCCGACCTTGGCGAATGGATCGAGCGAGCGCG
Organism: Gemmatimonadales bacterium; assembly: GCA_039930805.1. Lineage (GTDB taxonomy): Bacteria > Gemmatimonadota > Gemmatimonadetes > Gemmatimonadales > GWC2-71-9 > CAVVWJ01. The sequence goes on from JBDTTD010000085.1 coordinate 7,234, forward strand.
TAGATAGCCTTCGCTTGCGCTGTGGAGAGTATCGGGCCTTCTGGGACGGGCGGTACCTGGATGGAGTACACGAGGCCACTCCAGGAGTCTATTACTACCAGCTCACTGTAGATGGCGAGCGGTTCACCAGGAAGATGATCGCCCAGAGGAAGATCGCGAGCCAGAAGTAACCGCAGGAGGCAGCCGATACAGGGCTGCCTCCTTGCGTGTCAGGGTGGAGCAACCCGAGGGAGGGTCGCAGGAATTGCTGCCAAACAGGCAGAGTTCCGGGGTACAGGCCTTGCCAACTCGGATGCTGATTCTGATGGTGGTTCCACAAGACCTACCGGCCCCGGACTCAGCTGGATGCCGGACTGTGCCCATGTGAGGGCCCGATGATTCGACCAGAGCGATTGACGATAAAGGCGCAGGAGGCACTTCGTGACGCGGGTGAGCTGGCGCGGTCGCGCGGGAATCCCGTGGTCAACGACGCCCACCTGCTGTCCGTGCTGCTGGAGCAGGACGAGGGGGTGGTGCGGCCGCTGCTCCAGAAAGCCGGCCTCAACCTGACCGCCGTCGCGGAGGCGGTGGAGCGCGAGCTGGCCCGCTTTCCCACCCAATCAGGGGGTGGGGCGGAGCCGAGCTTCAGCCGGGAGCTGCAACGGATCTTCGATCGTGGCGATGCGGAAGCAAAGAAACTGGGCGATCAGTACATCTCCACCGAGCACCTGCTCCTCGCCATGGCCGAGGAGAAGGGCACAACCCTCCGGAACATTCTCAGCGCGCAGAACATCTCGGCCGACGAACTGCGCCGGGCGCTGCAGGATGTCCGCGGCTCGCATCGGGTCACGGACCAATCGCCCGAGGAGAAGTATCAGGCCCTGGAGAAGTACACTCGCAGCCTGACCGAGGAAGCCCGCAAGGGAAAGCTCGATCCGGTCATTGGCCGGGACGAGGAGATTCGCCGCTGCATGCAGGTGCTGTCCCGGCGTACCAAGAACAACCCGGTCCTGATCGGTGAGCCGGGGGTCGGGAAGACAGCCATCGTGGAGGGGCTGGCACAGCGGATCGTCAACGGCGACGTCCCGGAGTCGCTGCGCAACCGTGAGCTGGTGTCGCTGGATGTGGGTTCGCTCCTGGCCGGAGCCAAGTTCCGCGGCGAATTCGAGGAACGGTTGAAGGCAGTGATAAAGGAGCTGACCGAGAGCCAGGGGAAGTACATCACCTTTATCGACGAGCTGCACACGATTGTCGGCGCCGGGGCGGCCGAAGGAGCCATGGACGCGAGCAACATGCTGAAGCCGCCTCTGGCCCGCGGCGAGCTGCACGTCATCGGCGCAACCACCCTGGATGAGTACCGGAAGCACATCGAGAAGGACGCGGCTCTCGAGCGCCGTTTCCAGCCGGTCATGGTCCCAGAGCCCACGGTCGAGGACACCATCGCCATCCTGCGTGGCCTCAAGGAGCGGTACGAGGTCCACCATGGCGTCCGGATCACCGATAACGCCGTCATCGCCGCGGCCACGCTATCCGACCGCTATATCGGCGACCGCTTCCTGCCGGACAAGGCCATCGACCTCATCGACGAAGCCGCCAGCCGGCTCCGGATCGAGATCGACAGCCTGCCGCAGGAGATCGACGAGGTGGAGCGCCGGATCGTCCAGCTGGAGATCGAGCGCCAGGCGCTGCTCAAGGAGAAGGACAAGGCTGCCGTGGAGCGTCGCGAGGCGCTGGAGCGGGAGATCTCGACCCTCCGCGAAAAGGCCAACGCTATGAAGGCCCAGTGGCAGGCGGAGAAGTCTGCCTTGCAGGAAATGCAGCAGCTCAAGCAGGAAATCGAAAGCGCACGGACCGAGATCGAGCAGGCGACGCGGAAGGGCGATCTCCAGCGTGCCGCCGAGCTGCGCTACTCGCAGCTGCCGGAGCTGGAACGCCGCCTGGCGGAGGATGAGCGCAAGCTGCACGAGGTCCAGCAAGGCGCCATGTACCTGAAGGAGGCGGTGGACGCCGAGGACATCGCCGAGATCGTCTCCAAGTGGACCGGCATCCCGGTGTCCAAGATGATGGAGTCGGAGCGGGAGCGGCTGACCAAGCTGGAGGATGAGCTCGCCCAGCGGGTGATCGGCCAGCGCCAGGCGGTCACGGCCGTGGCCAACGCCGTACGGCGGAGCCGCGCTGGCCTCCAGGACCCGAACCGGCCGCTCGGCTCGTTCATCTTCCTCGGTCCCACCGGCGTGGGGAAGACCGAGACGGCGCGTGCACTCGCGGAGTTTCTGTTCGATAGCGAGCGCGCCCTGATCCGGATCGACATGTCGGAGTACATGGAGAAGCATTCGGTAGCCCGGCTGATCGGCGCGCCTCCGGGTTATGTGGGCTATGAGGAAGGCGGCCAGCTCACCGAGGCCGTCCGGCGCCGGCCCTACAGCGTCATACTTTTCGATGAGGTCGAAAAGGGACATCCCGACGTGTTCAACATCCTGCTTCAGATTCTGGATGACGGCCGGCTCACCGACAGTCAGGGCCGGCTGGTGGACTTCCGGAACACGGTGATCATCATGACCTCCAACATCGGCAGCCAGTACATCGTCGATGCCGGAGAGCAGCTCGACACAGGGGGATGGGAGCAGGTCGAAGACCGGGTGCGGGATGAGCTGCGGAGCCACTTCCGTCCCGAGTTCCTTAACCGGGTGGACGACATCATCGTGTTCCGCCAGCTCAGCCGCGAGGACCTGGTCAAGATCGTGGATCTCCAGCTCGAAAGGCTCGAGCAGATGCTGGAGGGCCGCCACATCCTCATCCAGGTGTCCCCCGAGGCGGGGCCCGAGCCGGTGACGCTGCTCCTGAACGC
>JBDTTD010000086.1:0-9886 GCA_039930805.1 Gemmatimonadales bacterium
CGTCCGCCCACTCCGCCGCGAAGTCGTTCCCGATCGCCGCATTGAAGTTGATGTCATCGGTGTCGTTCTTCGCGTGGGACCAGACCCAGTTGGCGTCCATCGTCCACCGCTCGCTCAAGCGGCGCCGAGCGGAGAGGTAGAGTCCCCAGTAGCGCGCCTTCCCCGCGGACTCGGTGGTGGTGAGCCGGCGGAACGAACCGTTGGCCGGCGCCACCGGCCGGAGCGCGTCACCAAACGCCGTGGTCTTGGCAGCGGCGGCATCGGTGTCGCCGGGCGTAAGGCTGTAGGCCGGCGAGTTCAGGTCGAGGGAGCGCGGCAGATGCCGGGTCTCGCTGAACACGCCGTCCACCGAGAAGGCCCAGTCGTCCGAGATCTGGAGTTGGTAGCCGAGCGTGGCCTGATAGGACATCGGCTGCTCCAGCCCACGGGCAAACATGCGGCGCTGCTCCCGCGGGGGGAGCAGGTTCCGCTGTTGTTGCAGCTCCTGCGGGGTAAGCCCCTGGCCAAAGGCCGGCGCCCCGGGCGTAGTGGTGGAGTCGAAGCTGACGGTGGCGTTGCCGTCGGGCCCGAACTGCACCGCGTCGGAGTAGATAGCATAGGGGAACTTCCCGGCGTACATCCCCGCCCCGCCGCGGAGCACGCTCCGCGGGGTCGCATACCAGTTGAAAGAGAGCCTCGGCTGAAAGTTGTTCAGGTCGGGCTTGCTCTCGCCCCGGCTGGTGATGTCGTCGTAGTCCCACCGGAGTCCCCCGACCAGCAGGAGTGAGGGCGACACCCGCCAGCGGTCCTCCACGAAGGCGCCGACCAGGCTCTGGGTCAGGTCCACCTGCGCCGGGTTGGCATCGATGGTGTAGCTCGCCACCCGCACGTTCGGGGGGATGTCCCGGAGGGAGAGCAGCGAGCCCGACGGAGTGATCGGATTCCCCGGATCGTCGAACACCGCGTAGGCCCCGTTCGGATTGGTGTTCGACCCGGTGAGTCGGAACCAGGAGCGGATGACATCGGCCCCGGCGCGGAAGGTGTGGACTCCGCCCCACCGAGTCTCGTAGACGTCGCGCAGTTGGAGCCGCCTCTCCGTCTCATCGAAGATGAAGTTGCTCGACCCCACCACCGACAGGGTGGCGCCCGTGGCGCTGTCGAGGATGGTAGCCTGAGGCCGGTCGAGGGTGCTGTTGGTCGGCGGGAAAGTCCAGCTGAACGTGCCCAGCTGAACCGACGCGGTGTTGCTTGCCTTGCCGGCTCGCATCGCCGAGCGATGGGTGAGCGCGGTGAGGCTGCCGACGCGCCGGGTGGTCACGTCCGCCTCCGGCGTCACCACCCCACCGCCCTCCCCCGCGCGATTCACCCGGCTGAACGCCATTCGGAGCGTCGTCGTCTGGGTGGGACTCCACCCGTGATCCAGCCGGCCGAACAGCTTGACCTTGGTGCGCTTCTCGGTCCCGACGAAGGCGGTGCGCGCGGTGGACGTGACCCGATCCTCGCTCTCGTCGCTGTACTCGGCCGCCCCCGCGGCAAAGGTGCGGTCGCGGACGATCGGTCCGGAGAGGCCGCCGCCCAGGTGGAAGCGGTGGAAGCCCTCCTGCTGGCGGCGGAGGATATCGAGGCCGGCCGGGTCGGTGCCGAAGGGAACCTTGCCGAGCGCGTCAAAGGGACGGCCAGGGCGGTAGTAGGAGAAGAGGTCGCCGTGGGTCCGGTTGGTTCCCGCCTGCGAGAGCTGGCTCACGATGCCGCTCGGGCTCCGCCCAAAGGCAGCGGAGTAGGAGTTGACCAGCGCCTCCTCGCGCGCCAGGCCGCCGAGGGGAAACTCCACCCTCGGCCCGCCGAGAAACCCTTCGTTGTTATCCAGGCCGTCGAGGGTGTAGTCGGTGTAGAGCGAGTTGATGGCGTTGAAAGAGAGCGGCGGCGCATCGCCGAAGAAGCCGCTCGCCTGGGCCACCCCGGGCACGTTGAAGAGCAAGGCTAGCGGATCACGCGCATCGGTGGGGAGCGCCTGGATCTCCGCGGCCTCGACGGCACCGCCGGTGGCGGCGTCCTCAGTGTTGAGCAGCGGGCGTTCGTGCGAGGCGACCACGGTGAGCGCGTCCAGGATGAAGAGCGGAGCCAGCGTCACTGCCACTTCTCGGCGGGCGCCGGCGGCGAGGGCGGCGATCGGCAGCTCGGCCGGCGAGAAGCCGACGGCCCGGACGGCCAGCCTGCCCGCCACCCCGGGCGGGATCGGCAGGTTGAAGCGCCCCTGCCCATCGGTCGCGGCCGGGGCGCCGCCCCCGCTGAAACTGAGCTCGGCCCCGGAAACCGGTGCGCCTGCCTGGGCCCGCACCGTTCCGGTCAGCAAGGCCGATTGCTGGGCGGCAACTGCCCCAGCGGTCGCGGTGAGCGTCACCAACGTGCCGAACATCGACCCTGCCCAGCGGCGCCGGCTCGAACCCAGGCGTAATGTCCACATAAACGTTAAGGACACCACGAAGGCCACCGTCCTTCAGGCGAAGACCCGGAACCAGAGACCGAGGATCCGCTGGGCCAGCGGGGTGAGCTTCTCTCTCCGCCGGAGGTCGGCCGCCTTGCGGTAGGCCTCCGCGACGGTGGGATAGGGATGGATGGTGCGCCCCATCGCGGAGAGCCCGAGCCCATTGGTCATGGCCAGCGCTGCCTCCGCGATAAGATTGCCGGCATCGGAGGCGACCACGGTCACGCCGGCGAGCTTGTCACTGCCGCGTCGGAGGTGCACCCGGAGGAACCCGTCGGTCTCGCCGGCGAGCACCGCCCGGTCCACCTGCTCGAAGGGCACCGTGATGGTCTCGATCTCTACGCCCTGGCGCTCGGCCTCCTCCGGCGTGAGTCCGACGTGGGCAACCTCGGGACTAGTGTAGGTGGTCCAGGGGATAACCATCTTGCTGGCCCGGCCCCGGCCGAAGAACAAAGCGTTGGCGATCACCAGCCGCGCCTGGAAGTCGGCAACATGGGTGAACTGGTAGCGGGAGCTGACGTCGCCGATGGCGTAGACCCGGCGGTTGGAGGTGCGGAGCCGGTCGTCCACCGATACGCCTCGCTGGCCGAGCCCCACCCCCGCGGCGTCGAGGCCGAGATCGTCGACATTGGGCGCGCGACCCGTCGCCACCAGGATCGCGTCTCCATCGAGCACACCGGCGCGGCCGTCACGGCCGAAGTGGACCCGGGCACCACCGGCGGTCCGCTCGACCCGCTGCGCCTCGGCGCCGAACTCCAGCCTCACCCCGTCGGCCCTGAGCGCGGCCTCGACCAACCGGGCGGCATCGGGATCATCCCGGGACAGGACCCGGTCGCCCCGGTCCAGGATAGTCACCGCGCTGCCGAGCCGGGCGAAGGCCTGGGCCAGCTCGCAGCCGATCGGACCCGCGCCGAACACCAGGAGCCGCGCGGGACGCTGGGTGAGGGTGAAGATGGTCTCGTTGGTGTAGTAGCCCGCGTCTTCGAGACCGGGGATCGGGGGCACCGCGGCCCGGGCTCCGGTCGCGATCACCGCCCGCCGAAACTTGAGGACCGCGTCGCCGACGGCGATCCGGTCCGGCGCGGTGAACCGGCCCTGACCGAGAAAGACGTCGACGCCGAGACCGGTAAAGCGCTCGGCGCTGTCCACCGCACTCAGATCCGCCCGGAGCCGCCGCATCCGCTCCATCGCTGCGCCGAAATCGCCATCGCCGGTGACCGCCGGTCCCCCGAACCGGGAGGCGGCGGTCCGCGCGTCATGCCAGGCTCGAGCGGCCGCGATGATTCCCTTCGAGGGGACGCAGCCCACGTTCAGGCAGTCGCCCCCCATGAGGTGCCGCTCGACCAGCGCCACCCGCGCCCCCAGTCCCGCCGCCCCGGCGGCGGTGACCAGTCCTGCGGTGCCCGCACCAATCACCACGACGTGATAGCGGTCCCGCGGCATCGGATTGCGCCAGCCGGGAGGGTGGACGTTGGCGATCAGGCGAGCGTTGTGCTCGTCGAGGGGAGCCAGTGCCGGGAACGCCGGCGCTGCTGTCGAGTTGCGCGTCATAGATTCTCCCACGAGGTTGAGAAGCTATACTCAGAAGCCTTCGACCTTGCGAGGACCACCATGAAGACCCTCATCCTATTTGACGTCAACGAAACCCTGCTGGATCTCCGAGTGCTCGACCCGCTCTTCGAGCGGGCGCTTGGAACAACACAGGCGCGTGAGGCATGGTTCCAGCAAATGCTGATGCTGGCGTTCCAGGCCACGATCCTGGATCAGTACCGGCCCTTCGGCGATCACGCCAGGGCGGCCCTCCGCATGGTCGCCCTGAAGCTGGGCCGGCCGCTGTCGGAGGCCGACGAAGGCGCCATCCTCGATCAGATGAAGAAGCTGCCCGCGTTCCCCGACGTGGCTCCGGGCCTTGCCCGCCTGCGCGAGGGGGAGTTCCGCCTGGCCGCCCTGACCAACTCGACCGAGGAAGTGGGCACCGCCCAGCTCCGGCACGCCGGCATCCTGGACCAGTTCGAGCGGGTCTTCTCGGCCGACGGAGTCCGCCGGCTCAAGCCAGCGCCAGAGCCCTACCAGATGGCAGCGTACCAGATGGGAGTGGGGCCGGCGGACGCCTGGCTGGTCGCGGCGCACGGGTGGGATGTCGCCGGCGCGGCCGCGGTCGGGTGCCGAACGGCGTTCGTGGCCCGGCCCGGGAAGGTGCTCGATCCGCTGGCGACTCCTCCGACGCTGGTGGTGGCTGACCTCGCCGCGCTCGCAAGCCGGCTGCCCGAGCTCTCCCTGACGCCGGAAGGTCGTTGAGGCCGGCCTGGGTCAAGGCGCTGGTCCTCGCCGCCGCGGTGGCCGCGCTGGTCTTGCTCGGCCGGCGCGCCGCAGGCCTGGTGCCGGTGCTGGCCGAGCAGGTGGCGCGCATGGGCGCCTGGGGGCCGGTGGCCTACGTGGGCATTTACATACTCGGTGCCGTGCTGCTCATCCCCGGCTCGGTGTTTACGCTCGCCGCCGGGGCGATCTTTGGCCTGCTCCGGGGCACGGTTCTGGTGTTGCTGGCCGCGACGCTCGGCGCCGCGGCAGCCTTCCTGGTGGCCCGATACCTCGCCCGCGACTACGTGGAGCGGCGCATCGGCACCGGGTCGCTGGCCAAGGTGGACCGCGCCCTCGCCCGCCAGGGCCTCCGCCTGGTCTTCCTGCTGCGGCTCACGCCGGTGGTCCCCTACAACCTGCTCAACTACTCGCTGGGGCTGACCCAGGTCCGCTTCCGGGACTTCCTGCTCGGCTCGGCCGGCATGGTTCCCGGGTCAATCCTGTACGTGTACTACGGCAAGGTGATCGGCGACGTGGCGGCGCTCGCCGGCGGCGCGAAGGTGCCGCACGACCTGGCCTACTGGATCTTCATTGCCGTTGGCCTGGTGGCCACCATCGCGGTCAGCGTGCTGGTGACCCGCACCGCGCGACGCGCGCTGGAGGAAGAATCCGTGGGACCCCGATAGGGCTCACACCATGTGGGGAAGGTCGGAGCCGGCCGTCGGATAGGCGTAGATCTGGTGCTTTAAATCGGTCGCCGTCAGGTCCTGCCGAATGGCGAGCGCAAACAGATTGATGACCTCCTCCGCGTGCGGCCCCAACAGGTGGGCGCCGAGAATCCGGTCGCTTCCGTTCTCCACCACGGTCTTGAACATGGCGGCGGTCTCGTTGACCCGCCGGTTCGAGTACCACCCTGAGGTCTCCTCTGACTTCACCCGGATGTCGAGCCCCTGCCCGCGCGCCTCGGCCTCGGTCAGGCCGACCCCGGCAAGCGGCGGGATGGTGAACGCCACGCTGGGAATGCCGCGATAGTCCGCCGTCCGGGAATTCCCGTCCAGGAGATTCGAGGCCACGATACCGCTCTGGTAGCCCGCCACTGGTGTCAGTGGCAGGCCGCCCTGCGCGGCGGCATCCCCGGCGGCGTAGACCCGGGGGTTGGTGGGGCTCTGGAGGAACTGGTTCACCTGCACCCCTCCATCGGTGTCAGTCGCCACATTCGCCTCTTTTAGGCAGAGCCCCTCGGTGTGGGGGATCCGCCCCGCCCCGTGCACCACGAGATCCGCCTCCACCGCATCGCTCGGATCATCGCCGCCGGTGCGGACCAGATATCCGGACCCGCGCTGCTCCACCGCGGTGACGGCCGCATCGAACCGCGCGTCCACCCCGATCTCCCCGGTGTGCTGGACCAGGCGCCGCACCAGGTCCTGGTCGAAATGCGCCAGCGGCGTCCCTCGGCCCAGGATGATCGCCTGGGATCCCGCACGCTGGGCTATGTGAGCGAACTCGAACGAGATGTAGCCGCCGCCGACAAACGCGATGCGCTCCGGCAACCGGTCGAGCTCGAGGAAATCGGTGCTGGAGATGAGGTGGGCCTCGCCCTCGATGCGGAGCGGCCGCGGCCTGGCTCCCGCCGCGATCAGGAAGTGGCGAGATTCGAAGGTCTCGCCTCCCACCACCAGCCGCTCGGGACTGGCGAATCGCGCCTGCCCCGGGAAGGTGACAATGCCCGCCTTCTCGAACGCCGCCAGGCGGGCCGTGGGGACGGGATCGGTGAAGCTGCGCTTGAAGCGCATGAGCGCGGGCCAGTCGATGCCGGTCCGGCCCCGGGCTCCCTTCCCCTGCATTCGACCGCTCCAGGCAACCAGATCCGCTGCGCCGACCAGAACCTTCTTCGGGTCGCATCCCCGAAGCGCGCAGGTTCCGCCGAAGGGAAGATCGTCCACGATGGCCACCCGCCAGCCGGCCTGACGGCACCGGTGAGCGGCGCCGGCGCCGCCGGCGCCGGTCCCGATGACTACGAGGTCGAACGATTGCGGCATGGGTGTCTCCGGGTTATCAGGCGGTCAGCCGGTCAGGCGAGATCACCCGCGTCAAGAAGTCATCGTCGCCGACTACGCCGCGCAGCACGAGAGCTTTCCCACGTCCTTGTCGAAGGTCTGGGCCGCGAGCTTGATCCCTTCGGACAGGGTGAGGTAGGGGTGAAACGTTGACGTAATGTCCTCGATCGACAGCCCGAACTTGATCGCCAGCGTCGGCTCGGCGATCATCTCCCCCGCCTCGGCGGACAGGATCTGAGCCCCGATGATCTTGCGGGTGGCCGCATCGGCGACCAGCTTGACGAACCCGCGGGTATCATGCGCGGCCAGGGAGCGGGCGACATGCTCCATCGGGAGCCGGGAGACCAGCGGCTCGATGCCCCGGGCTCGCGCCTCCATCTCGGTGAGCCCCACCGACGCGACCCCGGGATCGGAGAACGTGACGCTGGGCACCGCGGTCAGATCGGCGGGACGAGTATTCCCGGTCAGCGCGTTCTCCGCGGCGAGAGCCCCGCCGTACGCCGCCACGTAGACGAACATCGGCTCGCCCACTACGTCGCCGGCGGCATAGACGCCCGGGGCGCTGGTTTCGAGATGCTGGTCCACCACGATCTCGCCCTTCTTCCCCAGCGACACCCCGATCGCCTCCAGGCCGAAGCCCTTCGTGTTGGCTCGGCGGCCGGCCGCCACCAGCAGCTGATCGGCCTCGAGGACCTCCGCCTGGCCATTGCGGGAAACGTGCACGCGATAGCCGCCGGCATGATCCACCCGCTCCACGGTGGTCTCGGTGCGAACGTCGATGCCCTCGCCGCGGAGATACCCCGTGAGACCCAGGGCGATCTCGGGATCTTCCCGGGTGAGCACCCGGTTCTGTCGCGCGAGGAGACTCACCGAGACGCCGAGCCGGGCAAACATCTGGCCCAGCTCCACCGCCACGAAGCCCGCCCCGATCACGAGAAGTGAGTCAGGCAGGCGCTCCAGCGCCATGGCGCTCTCGTTGTCCAGGAACCCCGCTTCGGCGAGCCCGGGTATAGCGGGCGCCACCGGGCCGGCTCCCGTCGCCACCAGGATCTTCCCGGCCGAGAGGGTCCGGCCGTCCGCCAGCCGGACTGCGCGGGACGTGGTAAGCACGCCCCGCTGGTCGAACAGCGTGACCGAGTCATAGGATCGCAGGACGTCCCGATACTTTGTCTGCCGCAGGCGGCTCACCAGGGCGTCCTTCTGTCCCCGCACGAGACTCCAGTCCGGCCGGCCGTTGCCGGCGGGGATTCCCGCGAACGGGTGATGCGTCCGGCGATGCCGCGCCTCGGCCGCGCGGATCAGGGTCTTGCTCGGCACGCACCCCACGTTCACACAGGTGCCGCCGAGAGTGCCGCGCTCGGCGATGGCGACGCGGGCGCCCAACTCGGCCCCCTTGATGGCTGCCGCGAAGGCGGCCGACCCGCCGCCCACGATGACCAGGTCGAACTCGCCGCTATGGCCCATGCCGGGAACCCTGGGACGTCGAGGAGGGAATCGTGCAGGCGCGGACCAGCCGAAGATTCCAGATACTGGCGAGAACGACCACTGCGAATCCAACGAAGGCGAGCGGCACCCAGAGGAAGAGTCCTCCGACCGTCAGGGCTACGCCCCCGAGCCCGAGGCGGAGGGCGGAGGCGCGACCATGGCAGCGGCGCCCCTGCCAGAGCCCCCAGGCGGTTACTCCCAGCGCAACGGCGAGGAGCGGGACCAACACCGCATCATTGATGAGGAAGCCGAGACCGACGGCCGACACGAGCCCCACCACCGGCGCCGCTCCAGCGCAGCACAAGAGTGCGAAGCCGGACCCGATCAAGCCGCCCAGGCTGGCCCGACGGGACGCATCGCGTGACTGGTATGGCTCCGGATTACGCATGCTCCAGCGGCTCCTCGAGCGCTTCCAGGATGGGGCATTCGGCTGTGGGCGCGCGACGCCGGCATGCCTCGACCAGCCGCTCGAGCGCTCGCTTCAGACGCTCCAGCTCACGCAGCTTCCGCTGCACGACGGCAATCTTGACCTTCGCCCGACCGCGGACCTCGCCGCAGGCCTCGCCATGGCGGACGCGCAGGGCAAGAAGCTCGGCGATCTCCTCCAGAGTGAAGCCCAGCTCCTGCGCCCGCTTGATGAAGCGGATCCGGGCGACCACATCCCTGGAGTACTTTCGATAACCTGCTGGCGTCCGCTCCGGAGTCGGGAGCAGCCCTCGCCGCTCGTAATACCGGACGGTCTGGATGTTCACCCGCGACTCGGCAGCGATTTCCCCGATGGTCATGGCCACCCTGTTTGCCTGGCGTACACGATAAACCCTGTACTACGGTACAAGGTCAAGGGGAAGGGATCTCTCGGCGTAGAGCTGGTAGACGTCCTCGGTTCCGGACGGGCGGATCGCGAACCAGCCGCTCTCGGCCACAACCTTCAACCCGCCGAGGAGCGTGTTGTTGCCGGGCGCCCGGGTCAGCATCCGGGTGATCGGCTCGCCGGCGAGCGTGGTGATCTTCAGCTGCTCGGGCGAGGGCCGTCTTCTCGATCATCTCGACCAGGCCAGCCAGCGGCTACTGAGTGCCTTCAGGAACGGGCTCAGGCGCGTGCGGGTGTACGCGTCACCGGCCTTGCGGATCGCCTCTGCCTGGGTCGGATAGGAATGGATCACTCGCGAAACGGTCTTCAGACCGATCCCCGCCCTCTTTTCCACCAGCACCGATGACGACGAGGTTGTAGCTGGGGGCGGGCTCTGGGTTAGTCCAGTCCGCCGGCCGCACGTTGGCCAGCAGCTCGGCGTCGTAGCATCGTTCGGAGAGCCAACCCGGTGGGCCCCGTCGCCGGTGTCGAAGCCGCTGGCGCCAACATCACTTCTTCTGAGCCATCTTCACGATGGCGACGATCAGGAAGATGACCAGGAGAACGCCGATCACCGGCCATACTATCATCCAGCCGCCCATTCCCGTCATTCCGTTCATGAGATCAACTCCTCCGTTCTTCGTGCTCAGGTGTTGGTTCGAGTCCGATGCGAGCATGTCTCCAGATCACCCCGAATGCGGCGATCTCCAGAAGCGGGATGACGATCCATTG
>JBDTTD010000087.1:0-9723 GCA_039930805.1 Gemmatimonadales bacterium
GTGGAGGTCATGGGGTACAAGCTACTCGGTTCCGGGAGTAGCTCATAGCCAATAGCCCCTCCAAACAAAACGCCGATCTCGAAAGACCGGCGCGGACGTGGAACGGCAGCGGGAAGGGTTATTGAAGCCCAATGAGAAAAAGCTCGGCGCCCTCACCATAACCTCTGTCTTCCCCCGAGGGGCATGACATCAGCCACAGCATTCGGGCCCTTCATCGGACCTGTTGGCTCAATAACGTATCTCCCCACCACCGCCCACGTGAGTGTAAAATAGGACGACGCTCCGGCAGGGTCAACCGAAACCTATGAGGCCACATGTCACCCACGCTCCTGGTCGCCCTGGTGTCGCTCGTCGTCTGGGCCATACTGACCTTTGTGGCACCGGTGAGCACCGGGGCCATCCACCTGCTTCTGGCGGTCGGCGCCACTCTCCTGGTGCGCTGGTGGGCGCTCCGCGCGTAGTCCGCTGCATCGTCTGGTACCAGTGTATCGTCTCGTGTAAGCCACGTTGACGAATCACCACACGGTCACCGTTCGGGGGTTTTCGAAATCCCCGATCCATGAAACTAAGACATAACCCTCCAATACTTTGTAGGTAATCACCGCGGGAGGATGCGCAGGAACCGACCGGGGCACAGATCGTGCTCATCCGAGCGAACAATTGGCGCTGGTGAACTCCAACGACCGTACGCCGGAGAGACGGCCCCTTGCAAACCTTCAGTCAATCCGGCCGTAACAGCTCCCGGCAGCCCTCCTTGTCGTCCCTATGATGCGCTGGATGGAGTCCCTGGTCGAGCGGGCCGGAGCCTCGGGCAGCCTGCCCACCATCCAGCGGCTCTGGCCTGTGGAGCGGCACCTGGCTCCCCATTACGATCCGGAGTACCCCCGCGGCCGCGTCAACCGGACCCTCAATTTCGTCCTGGCGCTCGTCGGACTGATCGCTTCTCTACCACTACTGCTAGTTATTGCACTGCTGATCAGGCTGACCTCGCGGGGCCCGGTTTTCTACACCCAGGTCCGGGTCGGGCTGGATCGCCGCCTGCCGGTAGGCGGCCTCCAGAATCGGCGGCGGGAGCGGGACATCGGCGGCCAGCCGTTCAGGATCTATAAGTTCCGCACCATGCGGGTGGACGCCGAGGCCCAGAGCGGCGCCGTCTGGGCTCAAAAGAGCGATCCGCGGGTCACCCCCATCGGGCGATTCCTGCGCCAGTATCGACTGGACGAGCTGCCCCAGTTCCTCAACGTCCTCCGGGGCGAGATGAACATCGTGGGGCCCCGGCCGGAGCGGCCCACGATTTTCGCCGAGCTGCGGGAGCACATCGCGGAGTATCCCCAGCGCCAGCGCGCCAAGCCGGGGATCACCGGGCTGGCCCAGGTCAACCACCATTACGACCGCTCGCTCGAGGATGTCCGCACCAAGGTGCACTACGACCTCGAGTACATTCGACGCCAGTCGGTGGCCGAAGACCTCACCATCATGCTCAAGACCGTCTCCGTCGTCCTCTGGAGGCGCGGGGGCTGGTAGGCCGTTTCCTCCCCAGGCTACCGCTTCGGATCACAGCCAGCAACATTAAGCCGGTCCGCGGCCGTTGATTCCTGTCGCGACCGCAGCCTGAATCATCTGCCAGACCAGTCAAAGGGGATCGCATGACGCGTGGGGCAAGCGCTCCCGGGGAGCATACCGGCGGGGGCAGCAGGGACGCATTGCTGATCGTCGGTCTGATCGCGGTGGCGGCGGCGCTCCGCTTCCTGCGGCTGGGCGAGTGGAACTTCGACAGCGATGAGATCTTCATGCTGCGCGATTCCATTAACCTGCAGGGAAATAATCCGCGGCCGCTCCTGTACGTGCTCAACCACTACCTGGTGCTGCCGTTCCTGCCGTTCGACGAGTTCAGCCTCAGGCTGCTGCCGGCGATCTTCGGGGTGCTCGCCATTCCTACCTTGTACCTGGTGGGCCGGCGCCTGGTAGGGAGCCGGGCCGCCCTCTTCGGTGCCCTGCTTCTGACCGTGAGCGGCCTGCACATCTACTACTCCCAATTCGCCCGCTACTGGACCCTCGTCTTTCTGCTCTCGGCCATCTACCCGTATGCCCTCTACATCGGACTGCGGGAGCGCAACCCCCGGGCGTTTGTCCTGGGGTTGGTGACCGGCGGGTTGGCGGTGATCTCGCACCCGGCTTCAGTGCTGCTGATGGGCGGATTCGCGATCTGGATGGCCATCACCTACCTGAAGCCCGACCACATGGTGCGGCTCTGGCGGCAGAAAAACGTTCAGTGGGGGGTCTTGCTCCTGGTCATTGTGGCGGTTGGGGTCGTGTGGCGCTTCATCCCTCTGCTGCGGGGGTGGATCAGCCAGCGTGACCGGATTCCGCGCGGGGAGTTCCTGCTGCACTTGCCCGGCATCGAGGGGGTGAAGGAGCTTCTGATCCTGTCGGCGTACGTGGAAAGCCTGACGCTACCGCTGGTGCTGTTTGCAGCCATCGGGATCGCGTTCCTGTGGCATCGTGACCGGCCGCTCGCCATGCTGCTGACCAGCATGTTCATCTTCCCCGTGGCCTTTATTCTCCTGCTCTCTTTCCGTACCCCCATCTCGACGTTTTACCTCGTGCCCGCGTCACCGATCATCTTCCTGGCGGCGGGTGTCTTCCTCGATCGGCTGGCTGAGGTTGAATGGGAGCTGCGTCCGCGCTGGTTGATCCCGGCCGCGGTAACGGCGGTGATCCTTGCGACCGGCGCGCCGACGCTGATCTCGCAATATCGCGACGGCCGCCGTTACGATTTCCGGGGTGCGGCCGAGTGGCTGAGCGAACGGCGGAAGCCGGGTGACATCGTGTTCTCCGACCAGCCACAGGTGATGACCCACTACCTCGGCGGCGCCGAGGCGCAGCGCCTGGTTCCGGATCTCCCGCTGCTCACCCGGTCGGTGCACCAGCTGAGTGAGCCGGGATCGGTCTGGATCGTCGCGCCCTACACCGCCAAGGGGAGCCACCGCACCAACCCGAAAATCATCAGTCTGAAGAGCTGGATCTACGACAACTGCAGGCTTCGCAATGCGGTCGGGGTGGCGAGACTGGACTTCAGGGTCAACGAGCTGCAGATCTTCGAGTGCTCTCCAGCCCAAGCCGGTGTTCGCCCCTCCGCAGGCGCCCTGGCTCCATTGAGCCGGGACCTCAATCCGCTTGTCGCAGGTCTCGCTCGGCCGACCCGGCCACCACTCGCCGCAGCAGTCGCTTGACCCCGGTAGGACAGTAGGCGTAGGCGTAGCGCCCCAGCGCGAACAGATACATCCAGGAGGGCAGCCCCAGCTCGCGGATGACCTTGGCCTGCACCCGCGCCAGGCCGCGTTGCCGGTCGACGTACTTGAACGACCGGTGGAAGAAGCTGGATCCGTGGACGTAGTGCTCCCCCAGCACCTCGGGGATATTGGCGAACTCCCACCCCAGCTTGGCCGCGCTGAGCCACAAGAGCAGGTCTTCCAGGTCAGCCACTTCAGGATAGCCCCCCGCCTCGACCCAGACCCGCTTCCGAAAAGCCACGATGGTGTTCGCGAACGGGATGGACTTGGCCATCGCGGGGACGATGTCACGGTGGTCGGTGGGTGGCATGCGGACGTAGCGCTCGGTCCGGTTCTCGTCGACCAGCACGTAGTACCCCCCGACCACTCCGACTTTGGGGTGGGCGTCCAGGAACTCCACCTGGAGCCGCAACCGATCGGGGTAGCTGCGGTCGTCGAAGTCCTGGCGAGCGATGTACTCGCCCCGGGCCTGATTCAGGCCGAAGTTGGCGGCTGCCGTGAGGCCGAGCCGTCCGGGAGAGAAGACTCGAACCCGGGGGTCACGGAGGGCAAGATCGCGCAGGATCTCGCCGGTGCGATCCTGGGAACCATCGTCCACGATGACCCACTCGAAGTCGTCGCAGGTCTGCGCCAGGATGCTGGGGATGGCGCGATCGACGTACGGCTCGCCGTTATACACGGTCGTGACGACGCTGAGTCGGGGGCTGGTAGTCATCGGGGCAACAATCCCTTCCGGTTCATCAGATACTCATAGAGTGCGGTCCACCGCTCCGCCATGGTAGCCAGGCCGTAGTGGGCAGCGATATGATCGCGACCGTGCAGCCCCATCTGCCGCCGCTGATCGGCAGGCAGGGACATGAGCTCTCCCATGGCGCGGGACAGCGCATCGGCATCTCCGGGCGGGGCCAGGAATCCGCTCCTGCCGGGCTGCACCAGCTCCGCGACGCCCCCGACCTGGGTGGCGACCACCGGCTTGGCGGCGGCCAGCGCTTCCATGACCACGTTGGGCATCCCTTCCCAAGCCGACGAGAGGACCAGAGCGTCGGCGGCGCCGAGCAGGGCTCCGACGTCGTGCCGAACCCCGAGGAGCATCACCTGTTTGCCGATGCCAAGCTGCCCGGCCTGGAGCCGCAGGTCTTCCAGGAGCGGGCCCCGTCCCGCAATGGCCAGTCGGGCCGAAGGACTGCGCAGGCCATGAAAGGCGCGCAGTAGCGTCGGATAGTCCTTCTGCTCCCAGAGCCGCCCGATGGCGAGCCAGAGAAAGTCGGTCGGCGCCAACCCCAGCTCCTCGCGGGTCCGGGCGCGCTCATCGGTGGAGGCCGTGAGTGCCGCGTTATCTACCCCGTTGGGAATCACCGTGAGCTTCCGTCTCGAGAGCAGCCCCCGGCTCATCAGGGAGTCGGCCACCTGCTGCGAGTTCGTAGTGCAGGAATGATCCATCCAGTTGGTCAATCGCATCAGCCAGTCACGGGCGGCGCTGCCGTTGCGCTCGCTGCGAATCGAGGTGACGACGAGAGGGACTCCTGCCCACTTGCCGGCCAGTCGTCCCAGCAGGTTGGCGTGGTACATGAAGCTGGTCAGCACCTGTGGCTGCCAGGTCTTGAGCAGGGTCACAAATCGCTGAAACGACTGCCAGTCGGCCTGACCTCGCTGCATGTCCAGGCTGGTGATAGGGAGGCCACCCGCCAGAGCCTGCCGGCCCATTTCCTCCGGCGGCGTCATGCACACCAGGCGCACCTCGTAGTCCCGGGCGATTAAGGCGTGAGCGAGGTAGAGAATCTGCCGGTCGGCGCCGCCCATGCCCAGGCTGGTGGACAACAGCAGAATCCTTGGCCTCACGCCGCCTTCACCAACCGCAGGTAGTGATCGACCGCCGCGTCCATGGTGAACTCCGTCAGCGCATCGGTCGGGATCGTGCCCGCCGGTTGGTCGAGCGCGTCGATGATGGCGTTAGCCAGGGCGGTGGCATCTCCGACCGGGACGAGGGCGCCGAGCCGCCCATTCTGGAGAATCTCCCGCGGGCCACTGGGGCAGTCGGTGGAAACCACCCGGGTTCCTACCGCCAGCGCCTCGATCAGGACTGTCGGCAAGCCTTCCCAGGCGGAGGAGAGCGCGAACACTTTCGCACCCGCCATGTAGGCGAGGGCATTCTCCCGAAAACCGGGCAGCGCCACGTCGCCGGCCACGCCCATTGCGCTTGCGAGCGCGGTGAGCTCGGCCCGGCCTTCGCCTTCGCCCAGAATGATCAGGCGAGCGTCGCGGCGGCGGCGCACCTCAGCGAACGCGCGGATGAGAGTGGGGAAATCCTTCGCGGGGCTCAGACGCCCGACGCCGAGGATGACCGGAGGCTGTCCGGCGGCAAACCAGGGATGGTCCGGTGTCTGGCCCGCGAGAGCGGACAGATCGGACATGATCACCGGGTTGTAGATCACTTCGATCCGGGACAATGGAAGGCCGGTGGCCTGGCTCAGACCCTGGGCCACGCCGTGGGACACGGCCACCAGCTCGTCGGCCCAGGGAAAGAAGGCTCGGAGGAGCGCCGGCATGAACCGATTGCGGATGGTGGAGGAGTTGCTGGCGGCTTGCGCCGGCGTGGTGTGCAGGGTGCAAATCACCCGTGCCGGGCTGCCGCTGAATCTCTTGGCCAGAAGGGCGGCGATTCCCGCGTGGGCCATGAAAGAGATGACCGCCCTCGGCCGCTCCCGCCGGAGATAGCCGGCCAGCGCTGGCAGGCTCAGCATCACGCGGGAGGCGGCGAGATCTACCAGCCGCACCCCGTCCGGGATCTGGCTGGCGAACTCACCCTGCGCGCTCACCGCCACCAGATCGGTCGGCACACCGCGACTGGCAAAGCCCTCGGCCAGATTGATGGCCACCCGTTCGGCTCCCCCGAAGCACAGCGACGGCAGGAAGAACGCGATGGGCCCAGCGCTCACACCGACCCCCGGGGCAGGGTTCACTGAACCGCCGCAGGACGGGGAGGCGGTGGCCGGCGCAGCCCGGTGCGAACGGGCCGCGCGCGGGGTGCCGCCGGGCGGGAGCTCCCAAGTACATCCGCCCATCCTACCAGGAGCGCCAGGACCAGCCACAGCGCCTTGGTCGTGTCCCACCCTAGCGGCGTGATGGCGATGGCCAACGTTGTCAGCAGGACCAGTCCGATGCGGCGCTCGAAGGTGGGGAGGTGACGCAGCCGGGCCAGTATCACCACGAACAGGGAGAGAAAGAGCAGGAGCCCGACCATGCCCTGCTCTACCAGGATCGAGAGATAGGTATTGTGCGGGCTCCTGATCCTGCCGAAAACAGATCCCGCGGCAACGAACCAGCCACCGGGCCCGTACCCCTGGAGCGGCGCACCGGGAACAGCCCGCAATCCTGACTTCCAGATGGCAATGCGGCCGGTCAGGGTGCCTTCGGAAATCTCGGTCGTCGTGGTGGAGAGTCGCTCGAAGGACGTGGTCGGCACCAGCCAGGCAGCGGCGATGCCTGCCAGGATCATCATCACGATGCTCGCGACCTTGATGCCGGTCCGCATCTGCTTCAGGGTCAGCGGAATCACCGACAGCGCCACGATGGAGGTGATCATGGCGCCGCGGGAGCCGGTGAGCAGAATGGACACGGCGCCGATGACGAAATAGGCGCGGTTCAACGCTCGCTGCCACGGGTAGGGCGAGGCGGTGGCGATATACCAGGCCATCGGCAGGGCGAGCGCCAACAGCGTTCCGAGATCGTTGGCATCGAAGCCGGTGGCTGCGAAGCGACCGTGATCCCTCTGCCCCATGACCGACCCGGTCAGGTAGTCGTAGATGGTGGAGCCCGCGGCGACGTAGGCTCCGAGGACGTACGCCTGCAGCAGGCTGACCAGCCGCGACCGGGTCGGGGAGGCTTCCCAGATCACCCACACCATGACCAGGATCTGCAGGTAGGTATTGACCTTCCGCTCGATGCTCTCCGGCTGGGCAATGGCCCAGTAGGTCGAGAGCAGGATCCAGCAGAGGAAGACCGCGAGAATCCAATGGAATGCCACCGGCTTGCGCACCCTGGCGGTGAAGAGCACCTGCAATACTGTGGCGCCCAGCGCGGCGACGCCGAGAAGCTTGCTGACGGTGCCGATGCCCGGCAGGACGATCATGTCCTGCCAGGGGATGGCGAACACCATGAGCCAGGCGAAGAAATGGGCGACCATGTCAGCGGTTCCCGTTGGGCACGAGGCGGACCGGACGCAGGCGAGCCAGCAAGTGCGACTGCAGGGTGTCACGCATGCGCATGCCACTCTCCCCCAGCGCGAGCGCCGGCGCCCCCCAGGCGGCCAGCAGGGCCGTGCCGACCGCTACCGTGGCGCCGACCAGCAGACCGACGAAGGAGGGCAGTCCGAGATGCCGAGCTCCCATGATGGCCGCCAGCGTGACCGCACCCACCGCCAGGGTGAGCCGGAGCGCCGGCAACTGCGCCTGGACGAATCGGATCCAGGAGATCTGTGCTACGCTCAAGCCGAGATGAGCCATGAGGACATAGTTGACGAAAAGGGCGCAAAGGACCCCGACCGCCACCCCGGTTACCCCCCAGTAGTGGCCGATCCATGCAGCCCCGAACACCATGATCGCGTACGCCGCATGCCGCCAGGCACGCCGGTACACCTTGCCCGTGGCTCGGGAGAGGGAGTCGCTCATGCGGTAGCTGGTCCGGAACATCATCCCCAGGGCCAGCACCTGGAAGGGTGCGACGAGACCCTCCCACCGGGCTCCGAAGGCCACCGCCACCAGCTCGGGGGCCAGCACCGCCGCCACCACCCCGACCGGAAGCGTCACCAGGGCGAGTATCGCGGTCCCCTCCAGGAAGGCGGAGGCCAGGCGGCGCCGGTCGTCCTGGACCCGGGCCATCGTGGGGAAGAGCACCCGATCGAGTACGTCGCCGAGCAGCATGGTGGGAACCGCCATCAACTGGTACGCTCGGCTGTACAGGCCGAGGGCGACCGGTCCCAGCCAGCGTCCGACGACCAGGTTGTCGGCCTGGTCCGCAGCGAATGCGCTGAGCCGGGCCGCGCTCTGCCCCACGCCAAACTGCATGAGCTCGCTGAAGCAGGCCCAGCTCGGGCGCGGAGTGAAGCGTGGAGGAGCGGAGCGAAGCACGATTGCCGCCTTGAGCGCGGCCCAGGTGAGCTGCGCCGCAACCAGCGCCCACACACCCAGGCCCATCCAGGCGAGTACGCCGCCGACCAGTCCGTAGCCCACGCCGTACGCCACCACATCGGCCTTGGCGAGCAGGCGGAAGCGCAGCTCTCTCTGCAGCAGATTTTCCGCCACCGTAGAGGCCCCGGCGATCGGGAACATGAGCGCCAGCACGCGAACCACCGGGGCGAGCTGCTCCATCCGGAAAAAGGCCGCGACCAGCGGCGCCGCGAGCCATACCAGCGCCGCGACGAGCAGACCGAAGCCGGCCGAGCCGAGGAAGGCGGTACTGATATGACGCGGCTCGAGTACCGGACGCTGGACCAGGGCGGGACCCAGGCCGAGCTGAGAGAATGTGAGGGAGAGCCCGATGATGATCAGCGCGGCGCCCACGACGCCGAAGTCGGCCGGGGAGAGTAGCCGGGTGAGGACAACCAGCACGGCGACCTTGAGGACGGCGATGACTCCACCACCCCAGGCCAGCCACATCATCCCCTTGAGGGTGCGATCCCGAAGGCCCCTGGAATGGTCCTCACCTTTGCCCGCCCCTTCGCCCGGTGCCCCGGCGAGTTTCATTCCCGTCCCTGCCTGGTGGAAAGTGTAGACCTCGCTGCCCCTACTGACCGTCCCCGGCAGAGCGCGACCGGGGGAGCAGGAACTGTGCCCCCCCAGCGGACTTACAGACCGTGGGAACGGATGGCGTAAGGCAATGTATTAGAGGGAATTCCCCCGTGCACCCCCTCGTTGCCCGTTGTGGCCCCTCGACCACACGTCGCTCGGGCGTCGCCTTGCGGCTCCCGCCGGGCCCCCTCTATTGTTCCGCCGGTTCACCCGCGCCCGGCAGTCCACGGCACTCGCCGATTCGGCTCGATTCTTCCCCGCAGCAGTCCAGGCCAGGCCAATGGCACCAAGCTCCTCGACCGTGACGCGAGCAGTTTCGGTTCGCAGCGACACGGTCGTCAAGATTCAGGAGCCCGGGGCCAGCCGGCGGGAGCGGCTGCGCACCCTGGCCGGACGAACCGTGGGGCAGCAGACGGGCCTGTTTCTGGTGCCGGAGATCGTCTCGTTCGACGATGCGCGGGGAGAGATCGTGTTCGAGCGACTCCCCCTGATCGGGCTGGGGAAGGCCCTCTCCGAGCGGGACCGCGGCATGGAGCTGATCGGAAGGGTGGCGAAGAGCCTGGCGGCGATTCATGGAATGGAGCTCTGGGAAGGGGCCCGGAAGAGCGAGACCGGGCCCTTCAGCGTCGGAACGAAGCGGGAGC
>JBDTTD010000088.1:0-9719 GCA_039930805.1 Gemmatimonadales bacterium
GTCGAAGCGGTCGTCCAGCATATCGGTCATTCCTTCGCGAAATCGGCCAATGATTCCCGCAGCCGGGCGCGGGCGCGAAACAGTTGCGCCTTCGAGGTTCCAGGGTGGACGCCCAGGGAGGTCGATATCTCCTCGTGAGTGTACCCCTCGACATCATGCATTACGAATACCATCCGGTACCCTTCCGGTAGCTCATCAATCGCCTTTGCCAGCCGCTCCTTCAGATCGGGCTCAGCGGCCGGAGTGATCCGCCCGATCGTCAGAGCGTCGTCGAGTACCACTTCGCGCTCCAGTGCCCGCTTGACCTTCCTCAATCCATTGAGGGTGATAGAGATCGCGATCGAGCCCAGCCAGGTCGAGAGCGCCGCTTCACCCCGGAACTCACCCAGCCGACTAAAGGCCTTGATAAAGGTCTCTTGGGTGTAGTCCTGGGCCCGGTCGAGGTCGCCAGCCATCCGGTACACCAGGCGGAAGACCCGGTCGACATGTGCGTCGTACAGGGCGCGCTCCGCGCTGGGGTCTCCCGCGAGTACTCGGCCGATCAGCTCTTGGTCGCGCACCCGGCTCCGGGTCGTAGGGTCATGGCTTCGAACCGCATCTCTGACACGGCCGGGGAGGAAAGGGTTGCTTGAGAGTCACCAGTCGCCGGTCGCCAGTCGCCAGTCGCGACTGCAAGCAACCTTCCGGCGCATGATGGCATCTCAGCATACGAACGGATAGGTAGTTCTGGGTTCAGCATACCTCAATGAGAGGTGCCGGATGGTCCAGATGGCTGAAGGGGAGCCCGTGAAGATACTGCGGGTATTTGACAGGGAGGGGCGGCCGATCGGAGCGGTGGTACAGCCGAGATTGGATCCGCTGGTGGGACGAGGGGCAGGAACGGTCCTGCTGGTACGCGGTGCGGTAGAGTGGCTAGTTCCCTCCCAGCACTCTCTGCTGCGCGTCTAGAAGCTCCAGCCGGCGATTGAGCACCAGTGTCTCGGTCTTGGCCACGTCGATGCTGGCCGCGGCCTGCTCACGCTGAGCCTCGAGGGTCTGCTTCTCGAGCTCGCCGATGACCCGATCGAGGCTGGCCCCTCCAGCTCCGCCCATCGGCGAGCGAAGCCGACCGGCTCTCCTGGTTGCCAGCTGTAGCTCGAGCTGAAGGGACTTGGCGGTCAGCGCGGCAAGATCTCCCCGGGTGATCTCGAAGGCGATCTCGGCTCTCCGCAGCTCTTGCCGCCCCTTGAGCAGTTCAATCTCACGTTCCGACGCCTTACGCTCGGCTTCCAGCCCCAGCCGGTCAGCCTCGCGGTTCTCCTTCTTGGCAGCGCCGATGCGCTCCTTGAGCCGGCCTATCTCCACCTTCTTGGACTCAATTTTGGCCAGGGCGCCGAGGCGCATGGTCTCGGCCTGCTCCCGACGGGTTCCCGCCAGCGCTTCCGCCTCAATAGCCGCCTTGAGGCTCTTCTTGATGGTGATGGTATCCCGGGGAGCGACCAGCAGGAGAAAACTGTCGAACCCGGTTGGAACCGCGGCCGGCGGAGGGGTCTTCGTGGGGTTCGTGGCCTTCTGGGCCGTCAGCACTCCCGGAGCAACCAGGAGAGCCAGGCCGAGTAGGACCGAGCGTATGGTCATACTGGCTAGTATCGGCCCGATTCGCCCGACCTTTAAGCCGGACGGCGGGCGCCCGCGCCGAAGTCCCGGAGAGATCGGTCTTCCCGCGACTAACTACTTGTCCTGTCTACGTTTCCAAGCTTGGTTAAGGGTTGCAGTCGGCTAGCGGTACCGACTATATTTCCCGACTGCACGCTGCTCCAGATTACTACCCGACCCAGCTCAGGACCCCATGACCGCACCCAACTCGCGCGAACGCATTCTGCCCCGGCTCATCGAAGAGGAGATGCAGCAGTCGTTCATCAACTACTCGATGAGCGTCATCGTCTCCCGGGCGCTTCCCGATGTCAGGGACGGCCTCAAGCCAGTACACCGCCGGATCCTGTATGCCATGAACGAGCTGGGCCTGGTGCCCGGCCGGGGCTACAAGAAATCCGCGACCGTAGTGGGCGATGTGCTGGGTAAGTACCACCCGCACGGCGACAGCTCGGTCTACGACGCGCTGGTTCGAATGGTGCAGCAGTTCTCCCTGCGCTACCCGCTGGTGGACGGACAGGGGAATTTCGGATCGGTGGATGGCGACCCGGCGGCGGCGTATCGGTATACCGAGGCTCGGCTGACCCGCATCGCGATGACGATGTTGGAGGACATCGACCGGAACACGGTGGATTTCCAGCCCAACTTCGACGACCGGCTGCAGGAACCCACGGTTCTTCCCTCCAAGATTCCCAATCTCCTCGTCAACGGCTCCAGCGGCATCGCGGTCGGGATGGCGACCAACATCCCGCCGCACAACCTGCGCGAGGTGGTGAAGGCGGTGCAGCTGCTGGTGGACAACCCTGAAGCCACCATCGGCGAGTTGCGGAAGGTCATCAAGGGCCCGGACTTTCCCACCGGGGCCTACATCTACGGCCGGGAAGGGATCAAGGAGGCCTACGAGACCGGGCGCGGGCGCGTCATCATGCGGGCCAGGGCCCAGATCGAGGAGAAGGAGTCCAGCGGCCGGTCGCAGATCGTGGTCACCGAGATCCCCTATCAGGTCAACAAGGAGAATCTGGTCAAGGCGATCGCCGAGCTGGCCAGCGAGAAGAAGATTGAAGGGATCGTGAATATCAATGACGAGTCCGACAAGGAAGGCATGCGGATCGTCATCGAGCTGAAGCGCGACACCATCCCCAACGTGGTGCTGAACCAACTCTACAAGCACACCCAGATGCAGACCACCTTCGGCGTGATCATGCTGGCGCTCGCCAACGGCGCGCCCAAGGTCATGAACCTGAAGGAGCTGATCCAGCACTTCATCGAGCACCGGCACAAGGTCATCATCCGGCGCACGCAGTTCGATCTCGACGCCGCGCAGGCGCGGGAGCACATCCTGGATGGCCTCAAGATCGCGGTCGACAACATCGACGAGGTCATCAAGATCATCCGGAAGTCGGAGGACACGCCCGAAGCGGATGCGAAGCTGCGCAAGCGGTTCGGCTTCAGCGAGAAGCAGAGCGACGCGATCCTCAACATGCGGCTGGCCAAGCTCACCGGTCTCGAGATCGAGAAACTGGATGCCGAGCTGAAGGAAGTACGCGCGACGATCAAGGAGCTGAAGAGTATCCTGGGGTCCAAGCCCAAGCGGATGACGATCCTGAAAGAAGAGATGGACGAAGTCGCCCAGGCTTTCGGGGACGATCGCCGGACCGAGATCGTGGCCGACCAGGGGGAGTTCACGGTCGAGGACCTCATCGCCGAAGAGGACATGGTTATCACCGTGTCCCACAGCGGCTACATCAAGCGGATCCCGATCACCACCTATAAGCGGCAGCGTCGCGGGGGTCGCGGACTGAACGGTGCGGACCTCAAGGCCGAGGACTGGGTGGAGCACCTGTTCATCGCGAGCACCCACGATTACGTGATGTTCTTCAGCAATCGGGGCCAGGTCTACTGGCTCAAGGTCCACGAAATCCCGCAGGCCGGTCGGGCCGCGCGCGGCAAGCCGGTGATCAACTGCATCGCCATCAAGCCGGACGAACAGATCGCGGCACTGGTGCCGGTGCGGGAATTCAGCGACGAGCAGAGCCTCATTTTCGCCACCCGTCAGGGCACGGTGAAGAAGACGGTGCTTTCGGCCTACGGCCACGTGCGGGCCACGGGTATCTGCGGCATCAACATCGACAAGGCCGATGAGCTCATCGATGTTCAGGTGTGCGATCAGAACAGCGACATCATCCTGGCCACCAAGGACGGCATGAGCATCCGGTTTCACCATAGCGATGTCCGGGACATGGGGCGGGCAACGACTGGCGTCAAGGGAATCGAGCTGGAGAAGGGCGACGAGGTGATCGGGATGGTGGTGGTGAGGCGCGATGCGAGTCTGCTCGTGGTCAGTGAGAGGGGCTACGGCAAGCGTTCGGAGCTCGCCGACTACCGGGTACAGAAACGGGGTGGCAAGGGCATCATCACGCTCAGGAAGACCGACAAGACCGGCTCCATCGTGGCCCTAATGGAGGTCATCCCGGACGACGAGCTCATGATGATCACGAGACATGGAGTGATCATTCGACTGCCGGTTGACGGCATCCGGGTTATCGGACGCAACACCCAGGGCGTGAAGGTCATGAACCTGGATTCCGGCGATACCGTGGTGGACGTTGCCCGGGTGGTGAAGGAGGACGAGGGAGGGGCGGAAGAGGTGGCCGGCGGCGATGAAGCAGCCCCTACTGCGGCACTGGAGTAAGGTTATGATTGGTCATGACATCCGCTGCCGACCGGTGGGCCGGCGTCTCTTCTAGAACCGGGCCGAATCCGCGCGCCGCTGTGCCGCTCGAAGCGTTGCGGAGCGCGGCCCGCGGTCTCGAGGGCGTAGCAGTCCGAACGCCACTCCTCGACATGCCAGCACTGAGCGCGCGCCTCGGGTTCCCCGTGGCCGCCAAGTGCGAGCACCTCCAGCCGGTCGGGGCTTTCAAGATCCGGGGAGCGTATACCGCGGTGTCTCGTATTCCTGCCTCCCTGCGGGCTCGCGGAGTGATCACCTATTCCAGCGGGAATCATGGTCAGGCGGTAGCATTCGCCGCCGGCCTGCTCGGGACCCACGCCATCGTGGTCATGCCGGAGCGGGCTCCCGCCATCAAGGTCGAGGGAGTGCGGCGCCAGGGCGGCGAGGTGGTCTTTGCCGGCAACAGCTCAGCCGACCGGTATGCACGCGCGGTGGCTCTGGCGGAGGAGCGGGGCCTTACAATGGTGCCGCCGTACGAGAGCCTGGATGTCATAGCCGGCCAGGGAACCTGCGGACTCGAAATCCTGGACGCCCGGCCCGAAGTGGACACCATCCTCGTTCCGGTGGGTGGCGGCGGCCTCATCGCCGGGATCGCCGCGGCGGTTGCCGCCCTCAAGCCGTCGGTCAGGGTGATCGGGGTCGAGCCGGTCACGGCAGCCAAGCTGGCCGGGGCGCTCAAGGCCGGTCAGCCAACGAAGCTCGAGCTGGCCGCCAGTCTTGCCGACGGCCTCCTGCCGTTGTCTATCGGTGAGCTGCCCTTCGCCGTGCTGTCCAGCGTGGTTCGCGAGGCGGTCCAGGTGTCCGAGGACGAAATTGCAATCGCGGTTCGCTATCTCTACGATCAACTCCAGCTTGTCACCGAGCCATCCGGCGCAGTAACTACTGCCGCCCTCCTCGGTGGGCACGTTCGGCCGACCGGCTCGACCGTGGTGGTAATCAGTGGCGGGAACGTCGACCCCGATCTTTTCCAGCGCCTGGTGAGCCCTTCGGAAAGCTCAGGGCAGGTCTGAATGACGGTTGCTCCCAAGATCCTCGTGGCGGACGACGACCAGGCGCTCTCCCGCACGCTATCCTGGATCCTCAAGGAGAACGGCTACGACGTTTTCACCGCTCCTGGTGGCGAGCACCTCTTCGAGCACCTGACCGCTGAACAGTTCGATCTGCTTCTCCTCGACATCATGATGCCCAAGGTGGACGGCCTGCAGCTCCTGCAGCGGGTCAAGGCGGATCCTCGCTTCAAGGATCTGCCCGTTCTGATGATCTCGTCCATGCCGCCGGAAGAGGCCACGGTTCGCTCGCTCGGGCTCGGTGCGGCCGACTTCATTCCGAAGCCGTTCCGGGTGCGGGAACTGCTGGCGCGGGTGAAGGCCCACCTCCGCGTCGGCCGGGAGCTCAACCAGGCCAAGGCGGAGGCCCGGTCGCGCTCCGAGATGATGGATATCATGCAGGAGGTGACCGCCTCGCTAAAGCCGGAGGAGATCTACGGCATCCTGGTCCGGCGGGTGGCACAGGGACTGAGCATCTCGCGTTGCTCGATTATCATGGCAAACCCGGGGGATGAAAGCGGCACCGTCGTAGCCGCCTTCGAGAACCCCATGCTGCACAATCTCCAGGTCGACCTCAAGCGCTACCCCGAGATCAGACACGCCCTGGCCACAGGCGAAACAGTCCTGGTGCGGGACGTGCAGACCGACCCGCTCTATCGCGGGGTGCGGGAGGAATGGGAGGCCGAGGGGCGTCCGGTGCAGACCCGGTCGGCGGTGGCTCTCCGGTTCATGCTGAAGGACCAGCCGGCCGGTGTCTTTTTCCTCCGCACCACCACGGAAGACGCGCCTCTCAACGAGCATGACGTGCAGTTCGCCGAGGAAGTAATCATCGCGGCAGTGGCGGCTCTCGAGCGGGCGTACGACCTGGAGAGCGCCGTCCTGGGCCAGGAACAGATGCGGCACCTGGCCGAGACCGACCCGCTGACCAGCTGCTTCAACCGGCGGGCGCTCATGGAAAAGCTGGAACAGGAGATGGACCGCGCCGCCCGGTATGCCACCATGCTGACCGGCATGATGGTGGACATCGACAATTTCAAGCAGATCAACGACACCTACGGCCACCTGGTGGGCGACCGGGTCTTGAAACAGCTGGCCAATCTGCTGAAGCGGGAGCAGCGGTCGGTAGATATCGTCGCCCGCTATGGCGGCGAGGAATTCGTCGTGCTCCTGCCCGAAACGACCAATGCGGAGTCCCGGAACTTCGCCGAGCGCATTCTCAGGCGGGTATCGACCCACGACTTCGGCGAACCGGGCCGTCCTGTGCGAGTCACCATCAGCATCGGCATCGCGTCCTATCCCGACGAGAGGGTAAGCGACGGCGAGTCGCTCCTCCGCCTGGCCGACACTCATCTCTACCGCGCCAAGAGCGATGGCCGAAATCGGTTCCGCGATTGAGTAACCGGCGTTGCCCCCGGTGCCAGTCGACATACGACGCTCCCGCCC
Organism: Gemmatimonadales bacterium; assembly: GCA_039930805.1. Classification (GTDB taxonomy): domain Bacteria; phylum Gemmatimonadota; class Gemmatimonadetes; order Gemmatimonadales; family GWC2-71-9; genus CAVVWJ01. The sequence goes on from JBDTTD010000088.1 coordinate 6,853, forward strand.
GATTCTGTGTGAAGGACGGTTCTCTCCTGGTGGAAGGGGCGCCCGAGGCGGAACGGGGGAACGCCGGAACGAGGGAACGAAGCTCGGATGGGGCTACCGTCGTTCCCTCGGTCCCTCGTTCCGACGCTTCCCTCGGCAGCCTGACCGGACAGACCCTCGACCAGCGCTACCGCATCAACCGGAAGCTGGGAGAGGGCGGGATGTCGTACGTCTATGAGGCGCAGGAGATCGAGACCGGCAGGTCGGTGGCCGTCAAGATCCTGATACCTCGCCTGTCGCGAGACCCGGCCGCCGTCGAACGGCTGCGCCGGGAAGCCACCATCGCCACCCGTCTCAACCATCCCAATGTCTGTCCGATCCTTCGCCTGGGGGAGACGCCGGACCGGTTGCTGTATCTGGTCATGCCGTATCTCGAGGGCGAGCCGCTCAGCGAGCACGAGACCCGCCGGGGCGCCTTCCCCGTGGCCGATGGGATTCCCCTTCTGGTCCAGGTTTGCCACGGCCTCGGCCATGCTCACGAGCTCCAGATCATTCATCGGGATCTCAAGCCCGAAAACGTCATGCTGGTTCCCGACGCCGAGGCGCCTACCGGTTTCCGCGCCGTGGTAATGGATTTTGGCCTGGCCAAGGAGCGCCGGGCCGGTCCGGACGTGGTGAAGCTGACCGCTACTGGAATCGTGTTGGGAACACCGGAGTTCATGAGCCCCGAGCAGATCCGGGGCAAGCCTCTCGATGGCCGAAGCGACGTGTATGCCCTGGCAATCCTCGCCTTCGAGCTGTTTACTGGGCAGCTCCCGTTCACCGGGAAGAGTGCGCAGGAGACCATGATTGCCCGGCTCCGGGGAGCCCCGCTTCCTCTCCGGGCTGTTCGTGGTGATCTGCCGGCCAAGCTGGAGGCCGTCATTTCGAAGGCCCTCTCGGTAAATCCGGCCGACCGGCACGCATCCATGACGGAACTGGCACACGCGCTCGAGGCTTCTACCAGTACCGGAGTGCTGGGCAGGTTGTTCGGGAGGTGAGGGAAGGACGGGAAGGACGGGAAAGTCGGCCCATCCTCTCCGTAGCGTGACCCGCAACACTGCCTCTTATGGGCCAGACCCCCTTAATTCATAGGGTTAGCCAAACCCCACGTTCGAGAGTGCTCATGAGACAACTTCAATTCCTGGCACTGGCCTTCCTGGTGGCTGGCTGTCGCCGGGAAACTCCCGAGACTGCTGCCAGCGGAACGGCCTCAGCCTCTCCGTACACCGCAGACTCCAGGGAGCGGGCCCGTGAAGACGGTCTGGAAGGCACCAATAGCGGCTCCGAACTGGAGGCGCCGCGCTTGATCCCCGCAGTAAGAAACCAGCTGGACCTGATCAGCGGCGGCTCGTCAGCCAGCACGGAGAACATGACTGCCTACAAGAACCTGGTGAGCGACCTGGTCACTTCGATGCAAGCCGATCTGTACCGGGTTGGCCTCGCTGATTCGGGACGGTTCAGAGGCTTGAGCGACTCGGTCATTGATGACCTCGGGGGCGGCAGCGGAACCCCGGCCGCTGGCCCGGACCCATCCCAGGTGAAGCCACACGTTGCCAGAATGCGGCGGCTGCTGGATCTCTACCAGCAGACGATGAAGGGCGCAGCGAATAAGCTCTAGCGGCCTCTACCGTCTGCTCCGTAAACATACGGACCGGCCCTCCGGGGGTCTGCGGATTGAACCGCGGGCCGCCGGGGCCTAGCCTTGTGGGTGCTTCCGAACCTCTCCTTCCATCTCATTGGCGTCAGCCATCATATGGCCAGCCTCGAGGAGCGTGAACCGTTCGCGTTCACTCCGGCCGAGACCGCGGCGCTGCTCGCAGGCCAGCTCAAGGCGGGCCAATCGTCGCTCTTGCTCTCCACCTGCAACCGCTGCGAGCTCTACTGGTCGGGCGACGTGGATCTCGAGCCCTGGTTTCGCCGGATCGCAGAGGGCCGCGGAGCGGCTGCCTCGATCCGGCTCATTCGCCACGACGGCACCGCGGCCGTGCGACACCTGTTCAGGGTCACGGCAGGCCTGGATTCACAGATCCTGGGAGAAACCGAGGTACTCGGCCAGGTCCGGCGAGCCTATGATGCGGCCCGGGCAGCGGGAACCACGACGAGGGAGATGGATCTGATTCTCTCGGCGGCACTGGCGGGTGGACGGCGGGTGCGTTGCGAGACCTTCCTCGGCCGCCACCCAGCCTCGGTGAGCTCGGCGGCGCTCGACCTCATCGCAGAGCGCTGGGGAGAGATCGGGTCGCGGGAAGTGGTTGTGCTCGGCGCCGGAGAGGCCGCAGAGGGAGCCTTGCGAGCCCTGCACCAGCTGGGGGCATCGAGCGTCACGCTCCTGAACCGGCGGCCGGCGCGCACCCAGGTCCTGGCCGAGGCGTGGGGCGCCGCGAGCGGAGGCTGGGAGGAGTTGGATCCGAAGCTCGGGAGTGCGGACCTGCTCCTGGTCGCCACTGGAGGTTCCCGGCCGGTGGTATCGGCAAACCAGCTCTCGCAGGCGGCCGCTCTCCGGCCGGGTCGAGAGCTCTACGTCATAGATCTCTCGGTACCCCGCAATGTAGATCCCACTGCCCGGGAGATTCCCGGCGTCCAGCTCTTCGATCTCGACGACCTTCAACGCCTTTGCTGCCCGGCAGCGGGGGCTGCGTCGGCGGCGTTGGACGACGCGCATCAGGTGATCGAGGACGAGCTGGCGAGATTGGGAAGTACGCTGCGGGGGAAGGCGGTGGCCGGCAAGCTCGCCGAGCTGCATCGGCTGGGTGTCGAGCTGGCCGAACAGGAATCGGCCTGGGCGCTTGCCCGGCTGGAATCGCTGTCAGCGTCGGATCGGGAAGTCGTGCGTGAGATGGCGGACC
>JBDTTD010000089.1:0-9660 GCA_039930805.1 Gemmatimonadales bacterium
GACATCAACTTCAATGCGGCGATCGGGAACGACTTCGCGGCGGAGTGGGCGGACGCGAGCAACGACCGGCGGCACAAGGTCACCCTGCGGTCGATCTACACCGTGTTCGACCGGGTTCGCCTCAGCCTGATCGGCGACTTCCAGACCGGCCTGCCGGTCAACCGGGTGGCGGGCGCGATCAACCCCGATGGGAGCACCGTGCTCTACGATCTGGACGGCTCGGGGCCGGCCTTCGGCGACGGGTTCATCGGCAACACCGACCGCTTCTTCGGCGTGCCCCGCAACGGCGAGCGCCTGCCCAGCTTCTTCAACCTGAGCGCGAGCGCCGCCTATCTGCTCGACACCGGCATCGGCGACATCGAGCTCCGGGCCGACCTGTTCAACGTCTTCAACGGAACCGAGTGGGGCAACTTCGCCAACGGCATCACCGGCGGCGGCAGCCGCACCCAGTTCGGCCGCCCCGGCGACCCGATCGTGCTCCGGGCACCCGGGCCGCCGCGCCAGGTCCAGTTCTCCGCCCGCTATGTCTTCTAGGCCGGGGTCGGGCCGGCCGAGTGTAGTTACTTCGCTTACGCTGGCGTTCGGCATCGCGTTGGGCGCATGCCGGCCGGCGGAGAGGGCGTCGGCCGCCGACCTCGCGCGGCTCCCCTGGGACAGCGTGGTCGCGCGGGCGCGGGGGACGAGCGTCACCTGGCGCATGTGGCGGGGCGATCCTTCGGTCAACGCATACGTGGACCGGTGGGTCGCTCCCCGGGTGAAGGCGCGGTACGGCATCGGCCTGACCGCGGTAGAAGGCCGAGGGCCGGAGATCGTGAACCAGCTCGTGGTGGAGCACGAGGCGGGGGCGCGGGGCTCCACCGATCTGGTCTGGATCAACGGCGAGACCTTCGGCAATCTTCGGCGGGAGGCGCTGCTCGACGGCCCCTGGGCCGGAGGGTTGCCCAACGCGCAGTACGTGGACAGCGCGTCCCCCATCGTGCAGCGGGATTTCGAGCAGGAGCCCGCGGGCTACGAGTCGCCCTGGGGCCGGGTGCAGTTCGCCCTGATCTACGATTCGGCCCGCACGCCGGAGCCACCCCGGACGGTGGCGGCGCTGGGGGACTGGATCCTGGCGCATCCCGGGCGCTTCACCCACGACGGGCAGTTCACCGGCGTCACCTTTCTCGAGGTCCTGCTCTACGCGCTGGGCGGCGGCGTGCAGCGATACCAGGGCGGTTTCGATTCCGTCCGCTACGCGGAAGGCAGTGCCAAGGTGTTCCAATGGCTGGAGCGCCACCGGCCGGCGTTCTGGCGCGGGGGCAAAACGTTTCCCCCGGGCGTGGCTGAGCTGCACCGGCTCTTCGCCAACCGCGAGGTGGACTTCTCCATGTCGTACAACCAGAACGAGGTGGTGACCAAGGTGCGGCAGGGTATCCTGCCCCCCACCGCTCGGCCGCTGCTGCTCCGTGACGGCACCCTCGCCAACAGCCACTTCGTCGGCATTCCCTTCAACGCTCCCAATGCCGCGGGGGCCATGGTGGTGGCCAACTTTCTGCTCTCGCCCGAGGCGCAGCTGGAGAAGCAGAAGGCCGAGGTGTGGGCCGACGGCACCGTGCTGGCCCCTGACCGGCTGCCGGTGGAATGGGCGGAGCGGTTCGCCCGGCTCGCGCGGGACCCGCGCGCCCTCCCACCCGACTCGTTGGCCAAGTACGCCCGCCCGGAGGTGTCGCCGCTCTACCACGAGCGCCTGGCGGCCGACTGGCGCAGGCTGGTCCGGCAGGGCGCCGAGTGACCCGCGCCTCCCGCCGCGGCCTGCTCGCGGCCCTCGCCGTCGCCCTGCCGGTGCTGGTCGGGACCGGCTACAGCATTTTGGCGAGTCTCGGGCTCACCGGGCCGGGCTCGGCCGGCTTCGGGTTGGCGCGCCTCGGAGCGGTGCTGCGCGAGCGGGTGGTGTGGAGTGGGCTGGCCTGGTCGCTCTGGGTCGCGGCCGCGTCGACCACGGCGGCGACGGCCGGGGCGGTCCTGGTGGCGGCGCTGTTTCGCGGCAGCGCGAAGAGCGATCGGACAGCGCGATTGCTGGCGGTGCTGCCGCTTCCCATTCCTCATCTCGCCGCCGCGGTCGCCGGGCTGCTGCTGTTGGGGCAGAGCGGGCTCCTCGCCCGCCTGCTGGCCGCCCTCGGCGTGCTCTCCACTCCATCTCAGATGCCGCCGCTGGTGTACGATCGGGCCGGCCTCGGCCTCATCCTTACCCTGGCCTGGAAGGAATTTTCCTTCCTCGCCCTGGTTGCCTTCTCGGTGGTGGCGACCCGGGGCGAGCGGCTGGAGGAAGTCGCGCGCACCCTCGGCGCCGGGTCGGCCGCGGTGTTCCGCCGGGTCACCTGGCCGTTGCTCTGGCGCGGGCTCATGCCCGCGGTAGTGGCCGTGTTCGTCTTCGTGGCCAGCACCTACGAGGCCACGGCAGTGCTGGCGCCGAGCGATCCGCTGGCGCTTCCGCTCCTCACCCTGGAGCGCTACACCGACGCCGATCTCGGTCGACGCGGCGACGCATTCGTGCTGGTGCTGCTGGGCATGGCGGTGAGCCTGATCGCGGTGGCCGCACACGAATGGGCCCGGAGCCGCTGGGACCGGTTCGAGCCGTGAGCGCGCGGATCTCGCGCCGGCTGTTGCTGGCGGCGCTCACCCTCTCGGCCCTGTCGCCGCTGGTTCTCCTGCTGCTGACGTCGGTGGGCCGGGAGTGGTTCTTCCCCGCGCTGTGGCCGGCCTCGATCACCATCGAGAGCTGGAGGGACGCGTTCGGCGGCGGGGGACGCATCGCCGGAGCGCTCGGCACCAGCCTGGCCTTGGCGGTGGCCACGGGGCTTGCGAGCGCGGCGGTGGGCTGGCCCATCGGGCGGACCATGGCGGATCTCCGGGGCTGGCCCCGGCACGTCGGAGCGGCCGCTGCGTTTCTCCCGGTGGCGGCACCGCCGGTGGCGTTGGCGACCGGGCTCCATCTCTCGGCCCTCACGATGGGCGTCGCGGGGACGTTCGGGGGTGTGCTCCTGAGCCACCTGGTGCCGGCGGTCGGGTACGCGGCACTCTACTTCCTGGGCGTGTTCACCCTCTTCGACCGCCGCATCGAGGACGAGGCTCGCACCCTGGGAGCGCGCTCGCGCACCGTGCTCTGGCGGGTGACGGTGCCGATGCTCCGACGCCAGGTGGGAGAGGCTTTTCTGCTGGGCTTCCTGGTCTCCTGGGCTCAGGTCGCGACCACGCTGGTCATCGGTGGCGGCCGGGTGCGGACTCTGCCGCTCGAGGTGTTCTCCTATCTCCAGGCGGGACAGGACCGCTACGCCGCCACCGGCGCGCTCCTGCTGGTGATCCCCGCGTTGCTGATGCTGGGCGCGGTGCGGTTCGCCGTGGATCGGGCCGAGGCGACTCCGCTATGACCGCGCCGGCCCTCCGGTTGGTCGGTGTCGGGGTGCGGTTCGGCGATGCGCCCGGGCTCCGGGGCATCGGCTTCGAGGTGGCTCCCGGCGAGCGGCTCGTGCTGCTCGGCGCCTCGGGAGCCGGCAAGACCACCCTGCTGCGGGCCATCGCCGGGCTGGCACCGGCCGAGACCGGACGAATCGTGATCGGGGGCCGCGACGTCACCCCGCTTCCGGCCGAGTCTCGTGACGCGGTGTATCTCCACCAGACGCCGCTTCTCTTTCCTCACCTCAGCGTGTTCGAGAACGTCGCCTTTCCGCTCCGCATCCGGGGGGTCGAGGAGGCGACTCTCAGGGCGACGGTCGCCGAGCTGCTGGAGAGCGTCCGGCTGGATGGCCTGGGGCGCCGGCGAACCTCCACCCTGAGCGGCGGCCAGAGGCACCGTGCCGCCCTGGCGCGGGCGATGGCGGCCAGGCCGGCCGTGCTCCTGCTCGATGAGCCGCTCACGGCGCTCGATCCCTCGCTCCGCGAGGAGGTGCGCACGACGCTCCTGTCGCTGCAGGCCCACTATCGGCCCGCAATGGTGATCGTCACCCACGACCTGGAGGACGCGGCCGTGTTGGGCGACCGGATCGGCATCCTGCTCGGCGGGACGATCGCCCAGCTCGATTCGCCCGAGCGGCTCTTTCGGCGGCCCGCCTCCCTTCCCGTCGCCCGCTTCCTCGGCATCCCCAATATCGTGACCGGCTCGGTCGAGGCGGGTCAGTTCCGCTCGGCGCTGGGCTCGATGCCGGTTGGGGGTGAGCTGCCCGCCGGCCCGGCGGCGGCGGCCTTCGGCTCCGAGGCGCTCCACGCCGATCCGTGCGGTACCATGCGAGGCGTCGTGCGGCGCATACACCATGGGCCCCGCGGCGCCACCCTTCGGGTCGAGGTGGCCGGCATCAAGCTGGAAGCCGCGGCGCCCGCCGGTGCGATGCCTCTTCCGGGAGATGAGCTGCTCTTTACGATCGAGCCGGACCGGGTGACCGTCCTCCCCGGAGCGACCGATGTTCGATAACTGGCTCCGGATGCTCAAGGACCGGCTCTTCCAGCCGATCGCTCCGGCCATCGGGCGGTGGGTCCACCCCGACGTGATCACCCTGCTCGCCTTTCTGACGGGGCTGGCCGCGGCATTCCTGGCGGCGCGAGGACGGACCGCGGCGTCGTTCGCGGCCTGGGCCGCCTGCCGCATGCTGGATGGACTCGACGGCAGCGTCGCCCGGGCCACCGGGAGGCAGAGCGATTTCGGCGGCTACCTCGACACCCTCACCGATTTCGTGGTCTACGCGGCGGTGCCGGTGGGAGTTCTCCTGGGCCATCCATCCGAAGCGGGGTGGCACGCGGGGCTGTTTCTGCTGGCCACGTTCTATGTGAACGCGGCGTCGTGGATGTATCTCGCAGCCATCCTCGAGCGCCGCAATCGTGGAGTTGCGGCGACCGGCGAACGAACCACCGTCACCATGCCACCGGCGATCGTGGCGGGGGCCGAGACCGTGGTCTTCTACTCGTTGTTCCTGCTGGTCCCGGCCTGGGCAGCGGGTCTCTTCTGGTTAATGGGGAGTCTGGTGCTGCTCAACGTCGGGTTGCGACTGGCATGGGCCTGGAGGCGGATTTGAGTGCGCGATCGCGGAATCGCCTGTGGCTCACGGCGGCCATTGGAGTAGCCGCTTTCGCTCCTGGGCTCGGCTGCTCGCCAGACGGCGCCATACCCAAGAGCCAGCATGCCCGACTGGAGCAGCGGGTGGGAAGCGTCCTCGTCACGGTTGAGTACAACCGCCCGGTGGCGCGCGGGCGCCGGCTCTTCGGTGGCATCGTGCCCTACGGGAAGGCATGGAATCCCGGCGCGGACGCTGCGAGCACCATCACTTTCAGCGGGGACGTGAAGCTGGAGGATCGCCCGGTGCCGAAGGGCACTTACAGCATATGGGCCATCCCCGGTCTGGATGAGTGGACCTTGATCCTGAGCCGTGCCGCCAAGGTGTTTCACGAACCGTACCCAGTGGGGAAGGATGCGCTCAGACTCTCACTCAGGCCAGAGACGGAACCGCACATGGAGACGCTGGGCTTCTATTTCCCGATGGTGGATGCCGATAGCGCGCTCCTCTACCTCCACTGGGGTGAGACGGTGGTGCCGATCCGCATGCGTGTTAGCGCTGGACGAGCGGGTCGAGGAGGCCCGCGACATAACGAGGACTAAGGAGGAGACGATGACCAAGGAACTGCGCACGACGCTATGGATACTCAGCTCGCTCGCGGTGCTGTGGACCATACTCGCACTGATCGGGTGGTTCACCATGGGCGGCATGATGTCCGGGATGGGCGAGAGTGCCAGGATGGGCGGCGGGATGCACGCCACGATGGATGGGATGATGGGTGGCGGCATGATGACGGGGATGATGGTCCACAGAACGCTCACCTGGGTCGTGATGCTCGGACTGATCGGGGTGTTCATCTATCTGGGCACGACCTCGCGTCGAAATCGGCGGACCGACGAGCTGCGGCGTGAGGATGCTAACGAGACGCACACCTGATCGTGGCGAAGCCCGCATTGACAGATCCTTATGACGAGCACGATCAGACTGGGGGCTCCAAGTCCCGCCCGCACCACCCGAGCGGTCACCCAACTCCGTCCAGTCGGCTATGCCCGCACGCGGCGTCAGTGTCGATCCAGAGCCTCAGCGGACCTACCCCTGAAGCTCGCCCGCTGGTCCCAGTTGCGAGGGAGACCTCACCGGCCGCGTGCCGTCCGGATCGTCCCAGGCCAGCCGCTCCGCGCCGAACGGCAGGGCGAGCACCTTTGGGAGGGTGAGCTCGGCCGGATCCCGGTAGCTCGGCACGCCGATGGTGATCGCCGGCTGGGGCACGTTCCGGCGAAGGGTGCCGTGCAGCCAGTCCCACAGGGTGAGCCCACTCGACCAGTTGGAGTTTGCCTCCTCCTCGATGATCGAGTGGTGAATCCCGTGCAGGCGCGGCGTCATGACCAAACGGCTCAGCCGGCGCTCCAGGGCGATGGGCAGGCCCACATTCGAGTGGTGAAACAGAATCGAGCCGGCGAGGAACGTCTGCCACGCGGAGAGCGCCAGGGGTGAGACTCCGATGGCCACTACCTGCGCGGCCCGCCAGGGCACCGAGATAGTGAGCTCGGCAAAGTGGAACCGGAGCGCGGTCGACGCGTCCATGTCGAGGTCGGCGTGGTGTACGAGGTGAAAGCGCCAGAGCCACGGCACCTTGTGCACCAACACGTGCCAGAGGTAGAGGGTGTAATCCATCAGGATGACGGCCAGCGGTATCTCGAGCGCGAGGGGGAGTCGCAACCTTTGGAGCAGCCCCCACCGCCGCCGCCATACCAGGCGGGCGAGTGGCCCGACTATCGGCCGTTCCGCGACCTGCAGTGCCAGCGCACCGAAACCGCCGACGGCGAGATTCCGGACGTCGTGCCGGAGCTTCGGCTCGACTTGCCGCTTTCGGAGGGCTTGCCGTCGCTCCAGCCAGACCAGGGCGGCGAACCAGCCCAGCGTGAGCCCGGCAGTGAGCCAGCCGGGAAGGGGCCGCTCGCCGATCGGAGTCTTGGCCCACGTCTCATCGCGTATCCGGACTCGTGTGCCCGGTTCGCTCGCACGATTCATACACCGCTCCTCATTGTGCCTGCAGGTTAGCGATGGGGAGCCGGGCGTGCCAGGTGGAGCAGGGTGAAGGCGGACATGAAGGAACCGGGGACTCGTGGTGTCTCAGGGGTAAGGGCCGGCCCGTCGGAGCCGGGCTCCATCTCCTTCAATATCTCCGGAGGACTCATGCATTCCCGTCTGCTCACCGTTCTGGGTGTCGTTGCTGGGCTTGCCATCACGGCCGCTCCGCTGGGCGCTCAGGAAAAAGACAAGATGACGATGAAGCACCCCCCGAGTCAGCAGGCCACCGTCACGGGCACCGTGGTGGATGTGTCCTGCAAGTTCGGGCAAGGCCTTGCCGGTGCCGAGCACCGGATGTGCGCTCAGGTATGCGCTGACAAGGGTATCCCCCTCGCCATCCTGGGCGATGACGGCAAGCTCTATCTTCCTACCTCACCCAATATGCCGGGCGATGGCCAGAACTTCCGTCTCAAGGAGTTCGCTGAGCAGCGAGTGACGGTATCGGGAAAGGTCTTCGATGCGGCCGGTTCCAAGGCCATCCAGATCTCGACGGTCAAGAAGGCGTGAGCTGGTTCAAACGGAGGGCGGGCCGGATGCGGTCCGCCCTCGTCCTGCTTGCGGGGGTCGGAGCGGCCGGCTTCGCCGTGGCGGTGGTTGGCCTCGCTGGCGACCGCCCTGCCGCAAGGGGTCCCATCTCGCTGCCGAATCCGGTAGGCAATGGCGTCGAGCGGTTGCTGCCGGACACGGTTCCACCCGGCCGCGCAGCCACGCTGCTCTGGCTCGAGGGGCGAGTCGCCCAGCCGACCGAAGAGGGAGCGGTCGTCTTGGACGGCGCGGGAGGAGTGCTCTCGGTCGACGCCCGCCTGCAGGTCCGGCGAGTGCGAGTCCAGTTGGAAGGGCGGGAGCCTGCCAGTGTCGCTCCCGCCCCCGACGGCGGCTTCTGGGTGGCCGACGCCGGCGGCGCCGTCCTTCGATCGGACCGGAATGGACGAGTCATCCAATCGAGACACACGGCCTTCTCGTTTCCTGCGGTCGCCGGGGATCGCTCCGGCCGGGACGTCTGGTTGGTCCGTTCGGCGGAGCGCTTCGCCTACAATCTGCCATCGCCCAATACACCGCTGATGATCCGGCTCGGCGCTGCGGGGAGGGACTCCACGACCGTCGGGAAGGCGCTGCAACCGGCCCACGTGCTCCTGGCCGACCTGGCCAACGCCGGACACGTCGCGGTCGGTGACGGAATGCTCTACTACACCCCCTTCATCCGGGACGAGGTGATCGCCCTGACGCCGGCCGGAGACACCGCCTGGGTCGCGCGCCGCGATCTTCCGCAGACTACCAGGGATCCCCGCTTCGAGGTACAGGGTAAGCGAGTCGTGGTGGACTACCACCCGGTCAATCTCGGTATCGCGCTCGGTCCCGACCGTCGGCTCTACGTGCTGAGCACCGCAGGCTTCACTACCACCGAAGGGCGGCTGGATGTCTTCGACCCGGTGGGTGGGCGCCTGCTTCGGTCCACGCTGCTGCCGACCGCGTTACCTACCATCGCGGTAGACGAAGAGGGGCGGGTGTACCTGCTGGATCCGTTCCGCCTGCTCACCGGCGTGTCACCCGCTGAGCGGGAGCCCATTCCGGCGTTCGATCTCCCCTTGCTTCGTGGCGGCCGGCTCAGCTCCACAGCGCTGCGCGGACGGGTGGTACTACTCAATTTCTGGGCGAGCTGGTGCACCCCCTGCCGCACCGAGATGCCGGCGCTCGACTCGCTTCGCCGGGAGATCACCGACACCGGCTTTCTCTTTCTCGGCATGAACGAAGAAAATGACATCACTGCCGCCCGGGCCTTCCTGGAAGAGTTCGGGTTCGGCTTTCCGGTAGCGCTTGGACGCGGCGGGTTGCGGGAACGGTTTCACTATCCCGGACTTCCCTACACTGTCCTGGTGGATCGGGCCGGCCGGATCGTGAATCGCTGGATTGGGTTCGCTGGGCCGGAGCAGCTGCAGGCGATCGCGGCCCTGACCCGGGCCGAGCTCGATCGGAGTGCGCGCCACGCGCATCCTTCTCACGAGGTTTCCGCTGACGTACCGGTCGGCCGGCTTCAATCATCCGCGTTCTTGTCCGATACTGCCCCTTGAGGCTCGAAGAACTGTCCATCTTCCATATCCAGGAGGGTCCATGACGCGCAACTGGGGCAAGGCCGTAACGGCCGGGCTGGTCGGCACGGCGGTGATGACCCTGGTCGGCATATGGATCGCGCCGTTGATGGGGATGCCACGGATGAATCCGGCCGACATGCTGGCGGGCGCGATGGGAGGAAACGTCCTCCTGGGCTGGGTCGCTCACTTCATGATCGGCGCCATCCTGGCGGTGATCTACGCGGCCGTGGCGCCCGCCTTGCCCGGAGCGCCGGCGGTCCGCGGGGCGCTGTACTCGCTGGCGCCCTGGCTGGTGGCTGGAGTAATCATGATGCCGATGATGGGGATGCCGGTGTTTGGCGGCTCGGGTCGTCGCGATGGGGAGCCTGATCGCCCACCTCGGCTACGGCGCCGTGGTCGGCGCGATCTATGGCCTGCCGGAGCGCGTGGCCGCGACGACCGCACCGGTGCGCTAAGCA
>JBDTTD010000090.1:0-9565 GCA_039930805.1 Gemmatimonadales bacterium
TCACCGGTCATGCCATTTTCGAGGCCACGCACGGCACCGCTCCCAAGTACGCCGGGCAGGACAAGGTCAATCCGGGATCGGTCATCCTCTCGGGCGAAATGATGTTCCGCTATCTCGGCTGGAACGAAGCCGCGGACCTGATCATCTCGTCGCTGGAGAAGACCATCGCCCAGAAGAAGGTGACGTACGACTTCGAGCGGCTGATGACCGGCGCGACGCTGCTCAAGACCAGCGGGTTTGGCAAGGCGATGGTTGAGAACATGTAGGAGGGGGTCATCTCCGTCCTTTCAACTTCTCGATCTCTCGCCTGTCCTTCTTGGTCGGCCGACCCCGCTCCGGCACGAAGGCGGCATGCAGGCTCTTGAGCTGCAGGGCTAGCGCCTCGCGCGCGGCCTGGCTGGCCGGCGTCTCCTCGTAAAGCCGGGCTGCTTCGGGGGCAGGTCCACGCCGGTGGGAAAGCGCCCGCACCACGATCTGATGCTCATAGGGTCCCAGCCGGATCCGCAGTTCGTCGCCCACCTGCATGGCCTTGGCCCTCTTTACCCGCTCCCCATTCACCTGGACCTTCCCGCCCGAGATGGCCTCCGCGGCCAGCGACCGGGTTTTGTAGAACCGGGCGGCCCAGAGCCATTTGTCCACCCGGATCCTGCTGTCATCGGATTGGGCCATTCGAGAAAACTAGCGAATGCACAGTCCTGTCGCCGCCCTCTTTTTGCGAGTCCTGGGGCAGAATCAGAGGCCCCAGCAGGGCTAACGGCCGCTGCGCCCCTCCCAGGGCTTAAGTCTGCGGCGGCTCGGCATTTGCAGGGCCGTCGACAGATAGACTCCTCCCCATTGATCGGATTACCGTGACGCATCTGGTCCATGTCTGGCTCTGGTTTGCCAGCATCGCTGTCTTTTCCCCGGTGTCCAGCCGGCATAGCCCCCCCCGGCCCGTCGCAATCGCGGATTCCGGTGAGGTCGCCCATGCCCTCGACTCGGCGCTGGCCCGCGCAGACGAGGCCATGGTTCGCGGCCGTCCCTGGCAGGCCACCCGTATCCTGGCCCCGTGGCTGGGCGACTCGTCCCGCCGGACACCGGCCGCCATCTATCTGGCTGCCCGGGCCGCGAGCGAGTGGAAGGGCTGGGGCGAAGTGTTGCAACTGTTGGCCGGCGAGCGCTGGATCGACAGCCTCTACAGCGGGAGCGCCCGAGTGCTGCTGGCTCGCGCCGCCCTGGAGCGGCGCCAGGATTCTCTCGCGCTGGGACATGCCGCTCGCGCGGTCCAGCGTCACCCGTCGGGTGAGCGACTGCTCCTGCTCGCGACCGCGCTGGATCGTCTCGGTTCGCGCGACAGCGCCGCGGTGGTTTACGCCCATGCCGCGGAGCGACTTCCCGTCATAGGCGACTGGCTCCTCCTGCGTGCGGCCGCGGTGACCGGCGACAGCGTTGCTCGCTCCAGGGTCTACCAGCGGATGACCAACCCGATTGCCCGGGCCCGGATTCCCTGGGCCGAGGCCAGCGCATACGAGCGAACTGGTGACCTGCAGGGAGCGGCCCGGCGCTACGCCGCGGCCGGCGACCGTCTGACGAGCCTCCGACTGCGACTCGCCTCGACACCCGATAGCGCACCCCGGGCGTTACTCCGCCGCGAGCTGCTCGCGCTCGCGGCCGCACGTCCTGGCGGCGTAGCGCGGGAGGTCATTGCGATCCTGGACAGCATCTTTGCGCCGCTCGCCCCGGCAGATGAGCTGACGGTGGGCCGCGCGGCAGCGGAATCGGGACTCCAGGCCCGCGCAATCAGAGGCTTTGCTCCGGCGCTGGCGGCAGGACTCGGTTCGAGCGAAGACCGCTTTGCGTACGGGACCGCGCTCACCCGACTCGGGCGGAACGGCGAAGCCGCCGTGCAGTTCAAGCTGGTCCTTGAGCCCAGTTCTCTGGCCGCCCTTGCGGACTACCAGTCGGCCCGCTCGCTGGTGCGCGATGGTCAGGTCGATAAGGGCCGCGCCGCCCTGGTGCAGGTGATCCGGAAGTATCCCCGCGATACCGTGGCGGCAGCCTCGGCGTTTTTCCTGCGGGCCGACCTCGCCTCGGACGACCGGGACGACATCGAAGCCCGCCGGCTGTATGGGGTGGTGGCCGCCCGTTATCCCACCAGCCGCTTCGCTCCCACGTCACGCTTCCGTGCCGCCATGATCGCGCTCCTGAGCGGGGAATCGAAGCTCGCGGCCCAGGAGTTCGATGCCCTGGCGGAGCGCTACCCCGGCGGCGACGAGGCGACGGCGGCTATCTACTGGGCAGGCAGGGGTTGGGCCGATGCGGGTGACAGCAGCTTGGCCCGGAGCCGTTGGCAAGCCGTGGCCGGGCGCGAGCCGCTCTCCTACTACGCGGCGCTGAGTGCGCGGCGACTGGGCATCGAAGCGTGGGTGCCTCCCGCGGCAACCGACTCGTTCCCCGCTGATCCGGACCTGGACCGCCAGATCTCCAGCGCCGCGCTTCTGGCCCGGCTGGGCCTTGCGGCCGAGGCCCGCTGGGAGCTGGACCGGCTGGGGCGATCGGTCGACTCGTCGCCCGAACGCCTCCTGGTGATTGCAAACGCGTTTCGCAGCCAGGGGCTGGCCTCGCAAGCCATCCAGCTGGCCCGGCGCGCCCTGGCCCGTGGTGCCCCGGCCGATGCCCGCACCTACCGCCTGATTTACCCTGTGGTGCATCAGGACGCGCTGCTGGCCGAAGCGGTCGAGCACCGTCTCGATGTGAGTCTGGTAGCCG
This sequence comes from Gemmatimonadales bacterium, assembly GCA_039930805.1. GTDB lineage: Bacteria > Gemmatimonadota > Gemmatimonadetes > Gemmatimonadales > GWC2-71-9 > CAVVWJ01. The sequence goes on from JBDTTD010000090.1 coordinate 2,749, forward strand.
CCCTGATCCGGCAGGAGTCGAACTTCAACCCTGCTGCCACCTCCCCGGCCGGCGCCCGCGGCCTGGCGCAGGTCATGCCCGAGCTGGGTGAACGCCTGGCTCGCGACCTGGCGTATCCGGTCTGGGATCCCATTCTGCTGTACCAGCCTGATGTCAGCATCCAGCTCGGCGCGGTGCATCTGGGGGAGCTCTTTGCCCGCTATGACCAGCGAGCTCACATTCTCGCGGCCTACAACGCGGGCACTTCCCGGGTGGAGCGCTGGTCCAAGCGTATCGGCGTCGAGGATCCCGAGGTGTTTGCCGAGCGGATCTCCTTCGTCGAGACCCGCGACTACGTGCGCATCATTCAGCGCAACGAAGACATCTACAGGGCCCTCTACGCTCCCCAGGCGACTCAGCGGGCGGAGATCGTTCGGCCCGCCGCTTCGGACGACATCCCGGTACCCGGTGAGATCCCGCAGATGTGAGTCTGGCAGTGGAGAGGTCATCGTCTTAGTTTGAGACGGCCTCCTCACTGCCAAGGTTCATCCGGTTGCTCAACGCCGCCCAGCCGCTGGCTCTGCTTGACCGCGTCGGAGAGGGGATCTTCGCCCTCGATTCCGATTGGCGTTTCTCCTATCTCAACCGCCACGCTGAGCGGGTCCTCGCCCGCCTGTCGGGCACTCCTTCCGCCCATCTGCTCGGCACCGTTATCTGGGATTGCCCCTCGCTCGCCGACTCCTCGCTGGGCCGCGCCCTGCACCGGGCCCACACCGAGCAGGTTGCTGTGGTCCATGAGGTGCTCGATAGCGGTGACCGGGGATCGATCGAGGTCCGCGCGTACCCCTCCGATGACGGACTCACCGTGCTGCTGCGCGAGAGCGCGCTCCAGGGACATACGGCCCAGATTCTCGATGGAATGGGCGAGGCGTTCCTGGGCTGCGACCACGAGTGGAACATCACCCACGTCAACGAGCGAGCCGATCGGATTCTCGCTCCGCTGGGGTTTGGACGGGCCCGGTTGCTCGGATTGAATGTCTGGCGTGCGTTCCCGGTGCTTGCGGAGACCCGGATCCAGGCCGAAGCCTTTCGGGCCCACGCCCAGGGAACCGAGGTCGAGCTGAAGGAGTATCTCGCCCCCCTGGATCGGACCTTTTCCGTCAGGATCGCCCCCACATCCAGCGGGCTGGTCTGCTACGCCCGGGAGCTGGCGGAGAAGCCGGTGGCGTCGGACTCCGCCCTGCTGGCCAGCGAGGAGCGATTCCGAAGCCTGGTGGAATCGATCGACGACGTGGTCTTCCGGCTGGATCGAGACCAGCGCTGTGTGGACGCCTTCGGTCACTGGCTGGAGCGGGAGGGCTTCAAGCCCGCCGATCTGATCGGCAAGAGGATCGACGAGATCGTCGGGCCCGAAGCGGCTCCCCTTCACGAGGAGGCCAACCGGACAGCCCTGGCGGGCGGAACCGTTACCTATGATTGGATACTTCGTTCCCGCCGCGGCGTTCACCACATGCAGACGACGCTTTCGCCGCTTCGGGGCCCCGGAGACGAGGTGATCGGAATCGTCGGGGTGGGACGCGACATCACTCTGCGAGTGGAGGCTGGACGGGAGCTGCAGCGGTGGGCCCGGATCTTCGAGCACGCCGGCTGGGGCGTGGCCATTCTCAGCGCCGACGGAGAAACCATTGAAAGCGTGAACCCCGCCTTTGCCCTGATGCACGGCTGGACGGTGGATGAGTTGCGGGGAACGCCAATGGCCGATCTCTCCGCGTCTGGGCGCGCTGAAGAGTTTCTCCGGAAGGACACGGACGTCGGCGAACGAGGACACCGGATCTGGGAGACCGAGCGCCTGCGCCGGAACGGCGTGACCTTCCCCGCCTTGATCGATGCCACCGCGGTGAAAGACGGCCAGGGGAGCGTGGTCTGCTATGCGGTGAACGTGCAGGATCTCACCGAGCGGCGCCGGGCGGAGGAACAGCTTCGTCAGGCCCAAAAGATGGAGGCGGTCGGCCGCCTGGCCGGCGGGGTCGCCCACGACTTCAACAACATGATGATGATCATCATGGGATTCAGCGATTTTCTGCTGACCACGCTCGAGCAGGAGGACCCTCGCTGGGCCGACGCCGACGAGATCCGGAAGGCGGCCGATCGGGCAATGAATCTGACAAGGCAGCTGCTCGGGTTCGGCCGGCAGCAGCTCGTGGCCCGACACGTACTCAGTCTCAATGAAGTGGTCTCCGGCATGGAGCGAATGCTGCGCCCGCTGGTGGGCGAGGATATTCGGCTGGTCACCCGGCTCTCCGTTGGGCTGGGCGGTGTGGAGGCTGACTATGGCCAGCTGGAGCAGGTGGTGATGAACCTGGCGCTCAACGCGCGCGATGCCATGCGTGGCGGTGGCCGGCTCACCATCGAGACCCTGGATGTCGATCTGCCTGAAGGTTACGCCTACCGGCACGTGGGGATCGACATTCCCGCGGGACCCTACGTAATGCTCGTAGTGAGCGATACCGGTCACGGGATGACGCCGGAGGTCAAAGGGCGCCTGTTCGAGCCGTTTTTTACCACCAAGCCGACCACACAGAACACCGGCCTGGGCCTGGCCACCGTTTACGGGATCGTAGTTCAGAGTGGGGGGTACATCTGGGTGGATAGTGAGCCGGAGAAGGGAACCGCCTTCAAGATCTGCTTTCCCAGGGTGGAGGTGGAGGACGAGATCACCGTTCCGAGCGCTCGCCTGCCGCCGCCGGCCCGCGGCTCGGAGACGATTCTGCTGGTGGAGGACGAGCCCGCGGTACGCAACGTCGCCATCCGGGTGCTCATGAATCAGGGCTACTTCGTGCTGGCAGCGTCCAACGGAGAAGAGGCGCTGGCCCTCGCCGAGAAGGTAGGAGGTGCCATCGACCTCATCCTGACCGACGTTGTGATGCCCGACCTGGGCGGCCCGGAGCTCGTGGCGCGGCTGCTCGAGCGATGGCCGGCGATACGAGCAGTGTACATGTCGGGGTATGCCGAAGGGGATAAGGCGCCCGCCGGCATGCGGGAGGGGAAAGCCTCATTTCTCCAGAAGCCATTCTCCGCTGACAGCCTCACGCATACGGTGCGCGAGGTTCTCGATCAAGGGAACAGGCAGCCACCAGATCTTCCTTCTGGGTCCGGCTGAGCCGTTTGATTGCGCACTCTCGCCTCAGCGCGCCGGATCGGTCGCTGGCCGGCTCCCAATACACCACGAAGACGGGCATCCTGGACCGGGTGTAAGAACCGCCGCTGCCTGAGTTGTGCTCTGCCAGCCGTCGCTCAAGGTCTGTCGTGACACCGGTATAGAGGCTGCCGTCGCGGCAGCGGGCGAGGTAGACGGTCCAGGGCATGACCTCAAGATAGGTAGGGGAGCGCCCGATCCGCCCCTACCGTACCTGCCGTCGCCCTCCCTATCTTCGGCTGGCTGTGGGTGCGATATGGGTTATGGCCTATGGGCTGAGGGGCTTTCACCGGTCACTCTCACACCGACGTCGCTATAGCTAACAGCCCACGGCCCACAGCCCATAGCCATTAGCCAACACCCCACAACGAGGTACGATGGATTCCAACGCTCCGCCGGGGCGGATTTCAGTTCCGACGGTGCCTGATCGACGGCGCCCGGGAAAGAACACCCTGCCCGATCAGCGAACGCTGCTCACCTGGCTCTTTGTAGGCCGCCTGGTCCTGGCGACCGGCGTTCTGCTCGGAGCCGGCCTGGTCTGGACCGAGCGCCCCCAGGAATCCTTCATCGTCAGCGTGGCGGTGGTGTTCGCCCTGGTGTTCACCGGTTATGGGGTGGGCACGGTATTTCTACTGAACCGGAAGCCAGGAAACCCGTTCTTCCTGGTTCAGGCGCTGGTCGACCTGGGCATGGTCACCACCGTCGTTCATTTCGCCGGCCAGCCGCAGTCGGCCTTTCCGGCGCTGTACGTGCTCGTCGTGATCGCGTATGCCATGCTGATGTCGCCGGCCTGGGTGGCGGCAACGGCGGTTCTGGCGGCGCTCCTGTATCTGGGTGATAGCATCTGGTCCCACGGGGCCGCCCTCGATACCGCCTCCTGGGCGCAGATTGTCGTATACAATCTGCTTTTCGGGATCGTCGCGGTTCTGGGCCACCGGCTGCGCGAGGCCGGGATGGAGCAGGCCACGCTGGCCACCGAGCTCCAGCGGGTCCGGCTGGAGGCGGACGACATTCTTCGCAACATCCGGTCGGGTGTGCTCACCGTCGACGGGGTGGGAAGGCTGGCGTTCATCAATCCGACCGCGGAGCGTCTTCTCGACCTCGACGGCGAGGCGCTGATCGGTCTCCCGGTGCTGGATCACCTGAAGAGCCGGTCGTCCGAGCTGTGGGCGGCGGCGGTGGCAGGGATTCGGAACGGACGCAAGATCAGCCGAGGGGAGGGCATGGTGGTGCAGGGCGGGGGTCGTATGTTCCCCATCGGCCTGAGCACCACCACATTCCGCCAGGAGGCGCAGGAGGCCCCTTCCGTTACCGCTATCTTCACTGACATCTCCGACCTCAAGGAGGTTCAGGAGCTGCACATGCGGGCGGAACGGCTGGAGGCGGTGGCGGAGCTGAGCGCCTCGCTGGCCCACGAGATCCGGAACCCGCTGGCGTCAATCCGGAGCTCGGTGGAGCAGCTGGCGAGGTCCAGGCACGCGGACGAGGACGAGCGGTTCCTTGCCGGCCTCATCGTTCGGGAAAGTGATCGGTTGAGCCGGCTCTTGAGCGAGTTCCTCGACTTCGCGCGGGTGCGGGCGACGCAGTTCGCGCCGCTGGATCTCCATGGTGTGATCGTCGCGGTAGTGCGGCTGATCCGGGCTCATCCCGATTGCCGGCCGGACGCCGCCATCACGGTCGAGGGGGGGCACACGGTCCTCGAAGGCGACGAAGACCTGCTCCATCGGGTCATCGCCAACCTGGTCTTGAATGCGGTGCAGGCCGCCCGGGGCCCCATCAAGATCACGGTGTCCGTGGCAGCGGTGCAGGCGTCCGATATTCCACACGGGACCAACCTGGAGCACGCCGTGCGGCTACAAGTCAGGGATAACGGCCCCGGCATCCCGGAAGAGGTTCGGGAGCGGCTGTTTCAACCGTTCGTGTCCGGCCGGTCCGGCGGGAGTGGGCTCGGGCTCGCCATCGTTCAGCGCGCCGTGGAAGCGCACCGGGGACTGGTGCTGGTCGATTCGGGCCCAGGTTCCGGTACCACGTTCACTATTTTCCTGCCTGCCAAGATGGTCGCGGAGGACGCTGCATGACTCAGAAGCCGTCGCTGCTGGTCGTAGACGACGAGTCGGGAATCCTCGATACCCTGCGGATCCTGCTCCGCAACGAGGGGTTTGAGGTCACCACGGCTCAGGGTGGAAAGGCGGGGCTGGAGCAGATTCGCTCCGGGACTCACGACATCATTCTCTCCGACGTCCGGATGCCTCAGGTCTCGGGCCTCGACATCCTCACCGCCGCGCGGGAGCAGGACCCGATGACGCCGGTGATTCTCATGACGGCCCAGGCCTCGCTCCAGAGCGCGATCAGCGCGGTCAACTCCGGGGCGTTTTACTATATACAGAAGCCGTTCTCCAACGACGAGCTGGTTGCCATCCTGCGGCGCGCCTGCGAGTACCGGGCGGTCAAGGTCGAGAACACCCAGCTGAAGCAGGAGATCCGCCGCCGGGACAAGCCTTCGATCGCGCGACCCATCGGGAAGTCCAAGCGATTCATGGACGTCCTGAAGCTGGCCGAGCATGTGGCACCCACGGACTCGACCGTGCTCATCCAGGGGGAGAGCGGGACCGGTAAAGAGGTCATTGCCCGGTACATCCACAATCTGTCCAGCCGGAACGACGGACCCTTCCTCTCGATCAACTGCGGCGCCCTGCCGGAGAACCTGCTGGAGAGCGAGCTGTTCGGCCACGTGAAGGGGTCCTTCACCGGCGCGGTGCGCGACAAGCAGGGTTTGTTTGCCGCTGCCCGGGGCGGCAGCTTCTTCCTGGACGAAGTGGGTGAAATGCCCGCCTCCCTTCAGGTGAAGCTGCTTCGGGTGCTGCAGGAGCGCGAGGCAATTCCGGTAGGCGCCACCGAGGCGATCCCGGTGGACGTCCGGATCATCGCGGCCACCAATCGCGAACTGGAGGAGGAGATCCGCCGGGGCAATTTCCGCTCGGACCTGTTCTACCGGCTCAACGTCATCGCCATCAACCTGCCGCCCCTCCGGGAGCGGCGGGACGACCTGCTGCTCCTGATCGAGGCCCTGTTACAGAACCTGGCTACGGAGACCGGGACCGAGCCCAAGGCCCTGGCGGCGGAAGCGCTGGATGCGGTGATGGTCTATGAGTGGCCCGGGAACGTGCGGGAGCTCGACAACGCCCTGGAGCACGCCGTGGTGCTGACCCGCGGCAACCTGATCGAGGCGGGCCATCTCCCGGAGCGGATCACCAAGCGGAGGAAGGAGCCACTGGTGGCGGAGCGCTCCTATCTGAATCCCACGCTGGAGGTGATCGAGCGGGCGTACATCATGTGGGTGCTGCAGGCCGAGGGTGGGAATAAGACCCGCGCCGCCGAGGTGCTGGGAATCGATCCATCGACACTGTACCGGAAGTTGAGCCGATACGAGGAGCAGGTGGAGGTGAAGGTCTGATCTAATCCGTTATTTCCTTTGCGACCGATTCGGACCCGTAGCACGGAGCCGGTCGCAGAATCCCCTTACGAGAGAGTGCACGCGCATCTCCTTTCAACTGCAACTGGTAGTTAACTCGGTTGGCGGTAGCGGCTTTGAAACCGGACTTGGGGGTGGCATACGTGTTGCCTTACCGGGTGGCAGTTCAC
>JBDTTD010000091.1:0-9538 GCA_039930805.1 Gemmatimonadales bacterium
GGCCACCGTTGTATGACCGCCTGGTCCTTCGGGTTCCGAAGCCGTGGGCACCGGGATCGCGTCTGGCTTTGGAGATACGAGGAGTGAAGAATGTCACCGGCGTTGCCGGCAACGCGGTGGGCGTAGTCGCCGTTCCAGAGAAGACCAAAGCTGATTCCAGCGACAGCCTCAAGGCCGGACAGCCCCGGGATAGTCTGCGCGGCCGCCAGCGACTGGACAGCCTCAAGCGGCAGCCACGCAGCGGCGGAATCAACCCGGGCGGTACGGGCGTGGATTCGCTGAAGCTGAAGAAGAAGAGGTGACCGACCCGAGGCGTGAGCTCCCCTCAGTGGATCGCCTGATGCATCAGCCAGCGGTGCAGGAGCTGCTGCATCTGGCGCCTCGAGGAGCCGTCCTGGCCGCCGTGCGGGAGTCCCTCGACGCAGCGCGAACCCGGCGCGCGGGACCGCCGGAGGAGTGGGACGCGGATATTCGCGAGCGGCTGGAGCGGCGAACCGGGGCCGAGCTGCGGCCCGTGCTCAATGCCACCGGCGTGGTGCTGCACACCAATCTCGGGCGGGCACCCCTCGCTGATGTTGCTACCCGGGCGCTGCTGGCGGTGGCCGGCGGTTACAGCAACCTGGAGCTCGATCTCTCGTCTGGCATCAGGGGCAGCCGGAGCGACCATTGCCGCGCGCTGCTTCGCATCGCCACCGGTGCCGAAGACGGCCTGGTGGTGAACAACGCCGCCGGCGCGCTGCTATTGGCACTCAACGCGCTGGCCGAGGGTCGCGAGGTGCTGATCTCGCGTGGTGAGCTGATCGAGATCGGCGGCTCGTTCCGCATTCCGGACATCTTGGCCAAGAGCGGCGCGCGGCTTCGGGAGGTGGGCACCACCAATCGAACTCACCTCCAGGACTATCAGCGGGCGCTCGACGGCAGCGTGGCCGCCATTCTCACCGTGCATCGTTCCAACTTCGAGCAACGCGGGTTCGTCGCATCGCCGCAACCGGAGAAGCTCGCGCAGCTCGCGGCCAGCGCGGGAATCCCCTACCTCTACGACATCGGCAGCGGCCTGATTCCGGACCTCTCGCCCTGGGGACTCACGGGAGAGCCCCGGGTAGCGGAGGCGCTGGCCGCCGGAGCGGGTCTCGTGCTGTTCAGTGGGGACAAATTGCTCGGCGGTCCCCAGGCCGGATGCCTGGTGGGACGAGGAGAACTGCTGGCCCGCTGCCGGGAGAACCCGATCGCCCGAGCCGTTCGGGCCGACAAGCTGACACTGGCCGCGCTGGCGGCAACCCTCAGCCTGTATCAGGATCCGGATGCCGCGGTCCAATTAATTCCGGTGCTCGCGATGCTGACCTTGCAGCCTGGCGAGCTGGCCCGGCGCGCCGAACGCCTGGCTGCATTGTGCCCGCCGGCCGTACGAGCCAGTACCATTCCCGGTGAATCGGCGGTGGGAGGCGGCTCGTTCCCTGGCGCGGTCCTGGCCACGACGTTGGTAGCCCTCGACGCCGGCAGACTCGGACCCGATGGCCTGGCGCTCCGTCTGCGCTTGGGCCAACCCTCGATCGTGGCCCGAGTAGCGAGCGACCGGCTGTTGCTCGACCCTCGGACGCTTCCGGCAGACAGCTTTCCGACTCTGGCGGCTGCACTCGAGCAGGCGCTCGCTTCATGAGCCGTACCGCCGACCATGGCCGCCGCGCTGTTTTCCTGGATCGCGACGGCACCATCATCGAGGACGTCGCCTATCTGCGGGACATGGGGGAGGTCCGCCTTCTGCCCGATGCGGCGACCTCGATCAGGCGGCTGAACGAAGGCGGATTCCTTACCATCGTGGTCACCAATCAGTCGGGAATTGCTCGCGGGCTGATGTCCCGCCACGAGTACAAGCTCGCCGAACGGCGGGTGGACGAGCTCCTGGCGAGCCAGGGCGCTCGGCTGGATGCGCACTACTTCTGTCCCCACCTGCCCGAGCTGACCGGACCGTGCGACTGCCGCAAGCCCGGAGTGCTGCTCTTTCGCCAGGCGGCCGAGCAGTTCCAGATCGATTTCAGCCAGAGCTGGTGGGTGGGCGACCGAATGCGGGATGTGCTCCCTGCGGCCACCCTCGGAGGTCGGGGCATTCTAGTGCTCACCGGCGCGGAACCGGAGGAGGCTGGGCGGGAGCAGGCGAGCCGGTTTGCGCAGGTGAGGGATTTGGCTGACGCGGTGGACCTGATTCTAACGGGAGTCGGGAGCCGGGAGTCGGGAGTCGGGAGCTAGAGTCGCCGCATTCCTCATTCCCAGCTCCTAGCTCCCAGCTCCCAGCCCCCATTACCTTCCCCCGCCATGACGATGCGCATAGCCGTGGCTCTCTCCGGCCGCGGCAGCAATCTCCAGGCGCTGCTTCGAGCCCTCCAGCCTGGTGCCCCCGCCGAAGTCGTCCTGGTGGTGAGCGACCGCGCGCAGGCGACAGGTTTGAGCCACGCCACTACAAGTAAGATTCCAACCGTGGTGCTTCACGATCCGGCCGAGGCTGCGGCCTGGCTCGAGCCGCTGCAGAACTACCAGATAGATCTGCTGGTGCTGGCCGGCTACCTGAGGCTGGTTCCTGCGCCGGTGGTCGCGGAATACCGGGGGCGCATCATCAATACTCATCCTTCCCTCCTGCCCGCGTTCGGCGGCAAGGGGATGTACGGAGAGCGGGTGCACCAGGCGGTACTGGATAGTGGGGCGAAGGAAACCGGGGTCACGATCCACCTGGTGGACGAGGTTTACGATCGCGGAGCGGTGCTGGCTCAATCACGAGTTCCGGTGCTGCGCGGCGATACCGCCGAGCGGCTCGCTGCCCGAGTGCTCCAGGTCGAACATCGCCTGCTCCCCGCCGCGGTGCTGGCGGCGGCGGCCGCCGGCCGTCCGGTTGAATTAGAGGAGTCACCAGTCGAAAGTCACGAGTCACGTCGCCGACTCAAGACTCGCAAGCCCCGATCAGCAGGCAACAACTCGTGACCCACGAACCAGCATTCGGACTTGTGACTCGCGACTCGCGACTGGTTTCATGCCCAGAGCGCTAATCTCCGTCAGCGACAAGCGTGGAGTGGTCCCCTTCGCCCAGGCACTGGTCGAGCTCGGCTGGGAGATCATCTCGACCGGCGGAACCGCGGCCGCCCTCCGGGACGCGAAGGTACCGGTGCTGGAAGTGGAGAAGGTCACCGAGTTCCCCGAAATGCTCGATGGACGGGTCAAGACCCTGCACCCGGTCATTCACGGCGCGCTGCTGGCCCGGCGGCACCTGCCGGAGCACATGGCTGCGCTGCAGAAGCACCGGATCGCCCCCATCGATCTGGTCGCGGTGAATCTGTATCCTTTCCAGGCGACAATCGCCCGGGAAGGCGCATCCTTGCAGGATGCGCTGGAGAACATCGACGTCGGCGGCCCATCGATGCTGCGATCGGCGGCGAAGAACCATGAGGCGGTGTTGCCGGTGGTTGACCCAAGGGATTACCCGGTCGTCCTCGAGCTGCTGCGGAAGGACGGACTCACGGCGGAGGTCCGGCGCGAGTTTGCGGCCAAGGTGTTCAACCATACTTCCGACTACGATGCGGCCGTCGCCGCGTACCTCACTCCCCGGGAGGAAGGCCTGCCCGCCCGGCTGGGCGTAGCCATGGAGCGGGTTCAGGCGCTGCGCTACGGCGAGAATCCCGCGCAACGCGCCGGGCTCTACGTGACCGAGGAACCGCGCGGCATGCGGGACCTGACTCAACGCCAGGGGAAGGAGCTGTCGTTCAACAATCTCCTCGATGTGGACGCGGGCATGTGGGCTGTCGCATGGTGGAGCGATCGTCCGGCTTGCGCCATTATCAAGCACACGACACCCTCCGGCATCGCGGTGGCGCTGTCCGCGGTAGAGGCGTTCCGGAATGCGCGCGCCACGGACCCGGTCTCCGCCTTTGGCTCGGTGGTCGCCTTCAATACGGTGGTGGACAAGGCCACCGCGCAGGCGATGAGCGACCTGTTCGTGGAGGTGGTGGTCGCCCCGTCTTTCCACGCCGAGGCACTCGCAGTATTCGCGGCCAAGAAGCAGCTCCGGGTCGTGGAGCTCCCGGTGACGAAGGGCGCGGGCGCGTTGGACTACAAGCGGGTTCGGGGCGGCTTCCTGGTGCAGGACCAGTTTCAGTTCGACCCTTCCGAGAGGGAATGGTCGGTCGCCACCCAGCGGAAACCGACCGAGGCCGAGTGGAACGATCTCCGGTTTGCCTGGGCGGCGGTGGCACCGGTCAAGTCGAACGCCATCCTGCTGGCGCGCAACGAAGCGGCCATCGGCATCGGCGCGGGCCAGATGAGCCGGGTGGACAGCGTCTTTCTCGCGGTCCACAAGGCGCGGCAGCAGGGGCACGACCCGGCCGGCAGCGTGCTCGCCTCCGACGCCTTCTTCCCCTTTGCCGACGGGATCGAGCAGGCGGCGGCCGCGGGGGTCACCGCGATCATACAGCCGGGGGGCTCGGTCCGTGACGCCGAGGTGGTGGAAGCGGCCGACGGTCACGACATAGCGATGGTCATGACCGGCAAGCGGCAGTTCAGACACTAGCCACGTTAAGAGGTGAGCGGTGAGCGGTGAGCGGGAACTGAGTCCTATGGCTGTTGAGCGGCCACCCTATTTATGGGCGTTGGTGACCGGGGTGATCGTCTTCGCGATCTATCTCGCCACGCTGGCGCCGACCACCGCGTTCTGGGACACCTCCGAATACATCGCCGCCGCCAAGGTGCTGGGGATCCCCCACCCGCCTGGCAATCCCTTATTCGTCATCCTGGCCCACGTCTTCGGGCTGCTGCCGCTCGCCGCCTCGTACGCTGTGCGCATCAATCTCTTCGCCGCGGTCACCAGCGCCGCGTCGGCCGGCCTCTGGTTCCTGGTGGCCGAGCGGTGGCTCCAGGGCATCGTACCGCATCGCCGGGCGCGGTATGGTGCGGCGTTCGCCGGCATCCTGGTGAGCGCCACGTCCTGGACCGTGTGGAACCAGTCCACGGTCAACGAGAAGGTGTATACCCTATCACTGCTGTCCATCGCGGTGGTGATGTGGCTGGTGGTGCGCTGGGGCGACGACGAGCCCGGCACCCACAGGGATCGCTGGCTGGTGCTCATCGCGTACGTGATGGCGCTCACCTCCACCAACCACCTGATGGGTGTGCTCGCCCTGCCCGCCCTTGCGGTTTACGTCCTCTGGACCGACTGGCGGACGGTTCTGCGCCCCTGGGCGCTGGTGACCTTCTGGGCCCTGCTGCTGGCGGTCTCGGGCAAGTGGACCGACATGTTCGTCGGCGGTGAACTGCAGGTGCCGCTGATCCTGGGCACCCTGGGGGTGCTGGGCTACGCGCTCTGGAAGACCCCCCGCGATCCGCTGGTGTATCTCGGCCTGACCGCGGTCATCGTCGGCATCTCGCTCAACTACATCTGGCTTCCGCTGCGCGCCGCGCAGTTTCCGCCGATCAACGAAGGCGAGCCTATCACCTTCCAAGCGCTGCAGGACGTGCTGAACCGGGTGCAATACGGGAAGCCGTCTCTGATCCAGCGCCAGGCGACGTTTCCCGCGCAACTGGCCAATTTCTGGCAGTATTACTCCTGGCAGTTCGCCAAGGACTGGGCCCGGTTCGCCCCGGTCGCCACCGCGGTGTTCACTGTGCTCGGTCTGAGCGGACTCTGGGCGCTATGGAAGAGTGATCGCCGCGCCGGCCTGGCCGCGCTCGCCCTGCTCGGCACGCTGTCGGCCGGCCTGGTGTTCTACATGAACTTCAAGTACGGGTTCTCCCAGTATCCGGGCGAAGAGACTCTGGCACGCGAGGTTCGCGAGCGGGACTACTTCTTCATCGGGTCCTTCGCGGTGTTCGGTGTGTTCGTCGCCCTCGGGTTCGGGGCGATCATGCGCGCGATCGTGGAGTTCCTGCGTGACGCCGGGACTTCGACCGGCCGCTGGGCCGCGGCCAGCCTGGTGCTCGCCCTGGCGTTGATTCCGTTATTGGGCAACCGGACCACCGCCAGCCGGGCGCACGAGACCCTGCCCCGTGATTTTGCCCACGACATCCTCCAGTCGGTGGAGCCGTACGGCATCCTGATTACCGCGGGGGACAACGACACCTTCCCTCTCTGGTACGCTCAGGAAGTCGAAGGCATTCGCCGTGACGTGACCCTCGCCAACCTGTCGCTGATGAATACCCGGTGGCATCTGCGGCAGCTCCAGCGCCGGCAGACGCCGGAGTTTGACGCGGCCGAGGCAGCGGCGCTGTGGCGGCCGCGCCCGGCGGAGTCGGGAGTGCCACTCACCGACAGCACCAAGGGCACCAGGCCCGCGCTACCCGCCTGGCCGCACCCCAAGGAGCCGGTCTTCAGCCTGAGCCCGAAGGAGCTGGATAGCCTGCCCGAGGTGATGCAGGTCCCGGCCAAAGGAGGCGTGGCGTTCGATAGCCTGAAGATCGCGTTCAGCGGCGAGGAATACCTGATGCTGCAGGACCTGGCCACCGTCTTCCTGATCCGCGACAACATGGGCAAGCGGCCGATCTTCTTCAGCTGGAGTGACGGCGGCTACCCCGACCAGACGCTGGGGCTGAGCCCTTATCTCGTGTCCCAGGGGTTCGTCCGGAAGCTGATGCCCCGGCCGGTGGTGGCCAATGATTCGATCGTACTGAGCCCCAGCCTCGGCTTCCTCGACCTGCCCCGGACGGAGAAGCTGCTGTGGGACGTGTATCACTGGCGCGCAGCGACGCGCAATCGTCCCCGCGGCTGGGTGGACCGGCCGTCGGGATCGATTCTTCAGTTGTATTCGGTGGTATACAGTGGAGCGGCGAGGGCCTTTGCCAAGGCAGGAAACAACGCGCTGGCCGCGCGCGCGGATTCAGTCGCCCGGGAAGTGGCGCAGAACTTCACCCCCGGGTCGCCCTTCTAGTCGATATCCTTCGGTCTCACCCGATCCTGCGACCCCAGCCGGCCGACTTCGAGCCCGGCGGCCCCGCCGTTCCAGCTGGCCCAGGTCAGCGGACAGCCAACGCCGAACGGTGGATCGGGATGACCGGTTTTCCCGAGCAGATCGTGCAGCATCTCGTGCCTCACCACCATCTCGTCCATGACCCAGTCGCCGGCAAGGAAAATGTGGTGATTGGTGCGCCAGTGCCCCGCGCACTGACCGCTGGAACAGGGAAAGCTGTACCCATCTATGACCGACCAGCGCAGCCGGTCGAAGTTACCGGTACGGCCGGAACACACTTGGGTCTTCGCAAACCATTCGCGGTAGATTGGCGGCGGATCGAGCGGCATGTCCCCTACGGGATCAAAGCCGCATCCGGTCAGCGCCAGCAGTAGTCCGGCCGCCCAGATCAGGCGGACCGGAGCGGGTCTCCGTCCCATACTTCCTCCGACAGCCAGTTAACCCGTCTTGCATACAGCGGGGGGTTATTTCTGGTATCGGCATCAGGACTGGGAGACTGAAGCGGCCGGTGCATCCAGGACCGCACGGAGTTTCTGGGCGAGCGCGTCCGGCGTAAACGGTTTCTGAAGAAATGCCGTGCCCGGATCCAGGGCACCGTGGTTGACGATCGAGCCATCGGTGTAGCCGGACATGTAGAGGACCCGCAAGTCGCTGTAGACCCGCACCAGACGGTCGGCCAGTCTTCGTCCGCTCATCCTCGGCAACACCACATCGGTCAGCAGGAGATGAATGGGCGTAGGGTGCTGCTCCGCGATGAGCAGTGCTTCCCCTCCGTTCTCGGCCTCGAGTACGGTGTACCCGTAGGTCCGCAACACCCGGCAGGTGAGCGAGCGAACCCGCTCCTCGTCTTCGACCACCATCACCGTCTCGGTTCCGCGCACGCTCGGGGGACTCGCCGGGATGGTTATTGCCGTCGCACCCGGCGGCGCCAGCACCCTCGGCAGATAGATCTTGAAGGTCGTTCCCCGGTCGAGCTCGCTGTACACGTAGATGGTGCCGCCACTCTGCTTGACGATGCCGTATACCGTGGCGAGGCCCAATCCGGTGCCCTTGCCACGCTCCTTGGTGGTGAAGAACGGCTCGAAGATTCTCGCCTGGGTGGCGGCGTCCATTCCGGTACCGGAGTCGGTCACGGCCAGCATGACGTAATCGCCTTCGGCGGCGCCGGGGTGCTGGCTGACGTAGGCGTGATCGAGGCTGACGTTCCGGGTCTCCAGGGTCAGCCTGCCGCCGCCGTCCATCGCGTCACGCGCGTTGACGGCGAGGTTGATGATGACCTGCTCGACCTGTCCCCGATCGGCCCGGACCACACCGAGTCCCGGTTCCGGCAGTATGACAAGCTCGATATGCTCACCCAACAGGCGGCCGAGCATACGCATCGTATCGGAGAGCACGGCGTTGAGGTCGATCACGGTGGGCTGCAACATCTGCCGGCGGCTGAACGCCAGCAGCTGCTGGGTGAGCTCGGTAGCACGGAAGGCAGCCCGATCGATCTCGAGCAGGTCCTCGTGTTTCTGGTCGCCCGGTGGGACGGCCTTCAGCAGCAGACTGGTATAGCCCATGATGGCGGTCAGCAGATTGTTGAAGTCGTGCGCCACCCCGCCGGCCAGCTGGCCCACCGCCTCCATCTTCTGCGACTGTCGCAGCTGGCTCTCCAGCTTCTTGCGCTCGGTCAGATCCGCCGCCAGGACCATCACCCCGCGCACTTGGGACAGTCCGCCATAGAGCGGCGCGAGGGCTAGACTCAAGGTGAGCGGTCTGCCGTCCCGGCGCTGCCAGCGAGCTTCGAGGTCAATGAAGGACTTGCCCTCGAGCACGGTCGAGTGGTGCTCGTGGAATGCCCGCACCTGATCGGGTGCAATGGCCGGCAAGCTGTGGCCTAGCACCTCGGACGCGCGCCAGCCGAACAGGCGCTCGGCTGCCGCGTTCCAGCTGGTGACCTTCCCGGCAGGATCGAAGGCGAAGATGGCGAGCGGGGATGCCTGGATCAGGGCGGACAAGGTGTCGGTGGTGTTGAGGAGCGCGGTCTCCGCGCGGCGACGCTGGGTGATGTCGGTCAGGCTCGCGACTGCCTCAACCAGGCGCCCCGTCGTGGGATCGAAGACCGGCACCGCGTCTACCAGGCACCACCGCTCCGCCGGTGTACCGGTGAACACGCCGTGGATTACACCCCGAACCGGCTGGCCGGTCCGCCGCGCGAGGCTCAGTGGATGGGCATCACCCTCAGCCGAGCTGCCGTCCTCGTGGACTATCCGGTGATCGGAGCCGGGCGAGCCGGCCAGCACCACGTCGGTGGTGCCCAACAGATCCCGGGCGGCCTGGTTGGCGTGGACCACCTTGCCGGAAGCGTCCTGCACGATGATCCCGCACGACAACGCGTCGTAGAACCGGCGCACCCGCTCGCCTTCGTGGCCGCGCTCTGGCTGCCGGCGCCGGGCGGCCCCTGCCCCGAGGGCAAGCCCGACCACACCCAGGGCCAAGGCAATGACGAGAGCGGCGATGGTCACGCGAATACCAACCGGGCTGGGAGCGGGAGGGGAGCCGCAAACGGCAACCCGATGGTGCGATTTTCGGTGAGAGTTGAGGTACGGGGGCGGCTG
>JBDTTD010000092.1:0-9442 GCA_039930805.1 Gemmatimonadales bacterium
AGGAACGTGGGAGCCGGGCCCGGAACGCCGTCATTATTTCACATTACTATTGGTCTTTTTTGCGCGTGGTGATGCGTGAAGATGAGTCCGTGCAACCTCCGTGGTCTCCGTGTCTCCGTGGTGCGCAGTTACCGTAGCTCAGCCAGGAGAACTAGCCCCGATCCGGTCGTCAACGACACCGTCCCGTTTCGCACGATACCGCGTACGTCCGAGTAGGCGTCCACGAGCTCGGTGCCGTCCGGGAACACATCGAAAACGAGTATGGTCTTGGCGCCCTCGCCCTGATCCATGGCCACCAGGACCCGATCCACCCGGCCGCCCGTCTCGAGCGTGCGGCTGAAGATGTACGGCTTTACCTGAAGCGTGCGATGCACCCCTGCCCCCACCGCCGGATGGGCTCGGCGGAACCGTCCCAGCTTCCGCCAATGCTCCAGGACCTTGGCCGTTGCGCCTCCGCTCCGCAGATCCGCCCAATTCATGAACGAGCGCAGATTGGCGTCTCCCTCGACCCCGGCTATCCGAAGCGGCCGCGCCAGCTCATCCCCGTAGTAGATCTGGGCGGTGCCCGGTGCCAGGAGCAGGCGAGTCCCCGCGCCGATGGGGTCCCTCCGGTCACGGTCGTAGGGGGAGCCGTCGTCGTGTGAGCTCAGGTAGTTGAGGACACTCACTCCCCGCAGTGGTCCTCGATTGATCATCGCGGAGTAGCGGGTGAAGAGAGCCTCCAATGTTCCGCTGTCGCTCTTGAAGCCGAAGTTGATGAGGGCGTCGTAACCATTGCCGAAGAAGTCCACCTGCCTGTCGCCAAAGTCGTAGCTCCTCCCTTGGCCCGGATCCCAGCCGTAGACCTCGCCCACCATATAGAAGGGCATCTTGTCTCGCGCCTGCGCGGGATGGCTCCGCCTCCAGCTGGTGAGCGCCTCCTGGGCCTCCCGCTTCAGTTCCGCGCTCACGGCTGGCTCGAAATGCTTGGCGGTATCCACCCGGTAGCCGTCGAAGCCCAGCTCCCGTACCCAGTCGGTCAGCCATTTGATGAGATAGTACCTCGGAGCGCGCGGGTGCCCGGTGCGCCGGAAGTAGTCGTCGAGCTCGGCCAGCTCCCGATCCCTGCGTCCCTCGCGCGCCCACTTCTCGAGCAGGACTTTGGGCAGCTCGACCGGCCTGTCGCGATCGGTGCGGATATCCGGAAGGGTCGCAACCAGGGTGCAGTCCACCGTGGTGGCGTAGCTCTTGTAGGAGCAGTTGGGGCCGCTGCGGACCCAGTCGTCCGGCCACGGTGAATCCTGGCTGGTCGCGGGACCGGTGTGGTTGATGACGGCATCCATGAGAACCCGGATGCCGTGCCGGTGGGCCGCGGCCACCACGGCGCGCAGGCCGTTTGTGGTCCCCAGCGCCGGGTCCACCGCAGTCCAGTCGCGAGTCCAGTAGCCGTGATATCCGTACGTCTTTCCGGTGCCCTCGTCGACCCCGGCGTGGATCTGCTCCACGAAGGGCGTCATCCAGATGGCGGTCACACCCAGGCTGTCGAAGTACCCATCCTCGATCTTCTGGAGCAGGCCGGCCAGGTCTCCACCCTCGAAGCCGCGCAGCATAGCTGCGTCCTTTGCCCGGCCCAGAGCGCGGTCGTTGGTGGTGTCGCCGTTCTGGAAGCGGTCGGTGAGGAGGAAGTACACGGTGGCGCTGTTCCAGAACACTGCCGGGTCGGTCTGCGGGACAGGCGCAGCCGCCGGGACTTCAGCGGTCTCGGTTCTGGGGCCACATGCGCCCGCGAGGGCGGCCACTAGAAGCGAAAGCGCACCACGGAAGCACGGAACACACGGAAGTGCCACGGAGATTCCAATCAGGGTTGTTATTCTCGACCACCATTGAAAGTCCACCTACTATGCATCGTGGAAACGGTGGCCCGTTCCGTGTTTTCCGTGCTTCCGTGGTGCGCGGTGCTTTTGCTACAATCAGACAGAGGAGGGAGGAAACCCCGGGTGCCACGTCCCGGTCTCCGGCTCGTCCTTGTCCTCCACTCGGAGCGTGAGCGCGGCGGCGAGTAGGAGAGATGCGCCTCCGATGGCCAGCGCGTAGATCGCCTCTCCGCCGAAGAAGCGGCCCACTACGAAACCCAGGAGCGCGGCGGCCACGATCTGGGGGATCACGATGAAGAAATTGAAGACCCCCATGTAGTAGCCCATCTTCGACGGCGGCAGCGACCCGGTCAGGATCGCGTACGGCATGGCGAGGATGCTGGCCCAGGCGATCCCGACCCCCACCATGGACCCCAGCAGGAGCCGAGGGTCATCGAGCACGAGGATCGACAGGAGCCCGAGCGCGCCACATATAAGGCAGACGGCGTGCGCGATCCTGCGATTGGTGCGCCGGGCCAGGATCGGGATGCCGAAGGCGACCACCGCTGCGACCCCGTTGTAGGCGCCGAAGCCGACCCCCACCCAGTTGGCGCCCTCGTTGTAAAGCGCCGAGGTGGTATCGGTGGTCCGGTAGAGATGACTGGTCACCGCCGGTGTGGTGTAGATCCACATGGCGAAGAGCGCGAACCAGGAGAAGAACTGCACCCAGGCCAGCTGCTTCATGGTGCGGGGCATGTCCTGGAAATCGTTGAGGATGGTGACGAAACCGTTGTCGTAGCGGCCGCTCCGCTGCAGCAGGCCACTCAGAATGAGCAGCGCACCGGCCACGCCCACGCCGGCCGAGAGGATCATCACCTGATAGATGGCGGCGCGGGCGAGCCAGGCACTCAGCAGCAGCCCCACTACCAGGAGGACGGTTCCCAGGCGGATCTGCCGGCCGCCGTTCAGGACGAATTGATCGGCCGTTCGCCGCTCCACCGCGGTCCCCTCCCTCGCCTGGTTCTCGGTGAAGCTGGCCATCTCCTCGGGGGCGTACTCCCTGGCCCGCACCACCGTCCACAACACTGCCAGGAAGAACACCGCGGCACCGAAGTAGAACGAGAGCCGCACCGAGTCGGGAATCACGTGCGGCGGCGCCTCGTTGCTCACCCCGAACTGGGTGGTCAGAAGCCAGGGTAGAATGGACGCCGCGACTGCACCGGTACCGATGAGGAAGCTCTGCATCGCAAAGCCGGTGGTCCGCTGCTCCGAGGGGAGATTGTCGCCCACGAAGGCGCGGAACGGCTCCATCGAGATATTGATGGATGCGTCCATGATCCAGAGCATGCCGGCCGCCACCCACAGCGTCGGTGAGTTGGGCATCACCAACAAGGCCAAAGACGCCAGGACCGCGCCCACCAGAAAATAGGGGCGCCGGCGGCCCAGCCGATTCCAGGTGCGATCGCTGAGGTAACCGACGATCGGCTGGATGAGGAGCCCGGTCACCGGGGCCGCGATCCAGAGGAGCGGAATGTTCTCCACCTTGGCACCCAGGGTCTCGAAGATCCGGCTCACGTTCGCGTTCTGCAGCGCGAAGCCGATCTGAATACCGAGGAAGCCGAAGCTCATGTTCCAGATTTGCCAGAACGTGAGCCGCGGCTTGGACCGGACGGCTAATGCAGGAGCGGTGACGGCGGGTGTTGCCATTTGCCTATGTCTCAGGTTGGGGAGACTACAACTGCACCCGTGGTTCGCAGTTCATGATCGCCGGGCGCAATCGAGGCGGGAAAGAAGATCGTCCACCTCAGGATCGGCGAAGATATCCTCGAGCAGCCGCTGCATCGGTCGCTGCCAGTTGGGGCGCACCGACGATGGAGTCCCGGGAAGATTCACCGAGACCTCTTCGAGCCAGAGGTCCTCCAGCCAGCCAACCACCAGCGGGCTCTCTGATCTCCCGAGCCACTCCAGCAGCGCGGTCAGAAAGGCACGAGGGTCCTCTACGGTACTGCCCAGCTGGGCAGCGAGCCACTGGGTGGCCCTCTGTCGTTCCTCGGTTACTGCCTGCACCCCCGACTCGGCCAGGAGACCGTAGCGCACCCGGTCGGCAATGTCGTTGCGCTTGAGCCAGCCGGCCAACGTCGGCGTGTCGTGGCTGCCGACGAGGGCCATATCCGCCGCGGTCGGCGGGGCGACGTCCGGACCCGCCGAGGCCTGGAACATCGCGAGGTACATCCCCCAGATCCGGTGACGCGGCAGCGCCTGGTAGATCTCGCGCGGCACGGTGCCCAGGTTCTCGCCCACCACCTCGCACCGGTGGCGGTTCGACTCCAGCGTCAGCGCGGCGAACAGCTCCTCGGCGGGATAGGAGACGTAGGTCCCATCGTGAAGCCCGAGCCGGTGCGGGATCCAGTACAGGCGGGTCCACGCCATAATGTGGTCCACCCGGAGCACACCCGCGAGACTGGCCTGGTGGGCGATGGACGCCGCCAGGTAGCGGTGACCCTCGCGACGCGACGCCCCGGGGAGCACCGGGCTGAAGCCCCAGTCCTGCCCGCTGGGAAATCCCTGGTCGGGAGGGGCACCGACGGACATCCCTTCGCCGAACAGGGTCTGGCGCGACCACGGGTCGTAGCCGTCCGGATGAGCGCCCACTGCCAGGTCGAGGCCCAGGCGAAACCCGTCCTGGTCGAGCCGCTGCCTCAGGTCGTGGAGCTGACGACGAGCCATGGCCTGGGCTACGAGGTGGAAGCGCTCCTCTTCAGCATCTACTTGATCAGGGGTCAAGTTCCCGGCCCGCGCGGCGGACGGCCAGTCGCGCCAGTTCCTGCCCAGCCGGGCCTGCGCGCCGCGGAACCGGGCGTAGCGAATCAGCTCCTCGTCCAGCTCCGACGCGGGTGGAACCGGATGCCCCGCGAGTGCGGCGCGGACCTCGGCGTCGCCGCGAGTCACATCCAGGGAAGCGGGAGCGGCCACCGGGCGATGGGACTCACCGAGATCGAGGATCAGCTCGGACCAGAAGAGCCGGCTCACCGGCGAGTACGGACTGGGCTCCGGCCACTGGCTGTTGAACGTGGGCACCAGGGGAAGGACGGTGACCAGGTCTCCGCCTCGCTCGCCGATCCAGCGGCAGAGTGATTCCAGGTCCTGCAGGTCTCCCAGTGATCTGCTCCGCTGGGAGCGGAGTGCGGCCAGATGAGTCCCGACCCCCCAGCTCCGGCGTTCCCCCGGCCGGCGCCACGCGTGGACCGGCGCCGCAATCACCGTGGAGGTCTGGAGGCTGCCGCCGGCCTCGACGGTGAGACGGTGATAGCCGGCGGGGAGCATACGTACTGGCCGAAGTCCCCCTCCAACCGACTCGAGCGGAACGATTACGCCGTTCTCACAATGCACCTCAGAGTGAACTGACCCGCCTGGAGGACGCGGAATGGAGGACAAGGCGCCATCCCACGCGACCAGCACCGGCGGCAGGGCCCCCGCCTTGGTGGTCTCCCGGTGGGCCCGCAGCGCCTCGGGGGCGTCCGCCGCCCGCTCCACCGGCGCGCCCAGCGCAGCGCAGACTCGCACCAGTGTGTCGGGTGAGACGGTGACGCTCTTACCGAGCCCGTTTACGTACCGGGTATAGACGCCCATTGCCCGGGCAAGAGAGCGAAGCGCCTTCAGCTCATCCGTCACCTCGCCGGCCGGAGGCGGATGGCTTGCCCTCCGCCCGGCGCCAGCACAACCCGCAGACGCGTCGCGGAGGAGACCGGGCGTCGCGTAATGGTGACCGGCAGGGGATTGTCCAGCCAGTTGGCCTTCGGGCCGTCGGCGTAGATCTCGGCGACATACCGCCGGCCTGGCGTCAGGAAGGAGAGCGGCAGGTCGAGGGTGCGGCCTTCCTCGTCGGTGATGGCCCCCACGAACCAGTTCTGCCCGCCGCGCTCCCGGCGGGCGACCATTACGTAGTCGCCGATCCTGCCGTCGATCACCCTCGTTGTGTCCCAATCCACCGCGACGTCGCGGATGAACTGGAAGGCAGGCTGGCCCTCGTAGTTCTCCGGGAGATCCGCCGCCATCTGCATCGGCGAGTAGAGCACGACGTAGAGGGCCAGCTGCTTGGCCAGGGTGGTGCGCACCCGGGGCTCGTCCGGCCGGCGGGCCTTTCCGCTGCTCCGCTCGAGGATGTCGAAGATTCCCGGCGTGAAGTCCATGGGCCCGGCAAGGAGCCGGGTAAAGAAGAGGATGGTCTCGTGCTCCGGCGGGTTGCCGCCATCGCCGCTCCAGGCGTTGTACTCCTGTCCCCGTGAGCCTTCGCGGCTCATCATGTTGGGATAGGTGCGGCGCTCCCCGGTGTCGTGCATCGGCTCGTGGACATCGAGCATGATGCCGTACCGGGCCGCAGTCTCGACGACATGCCGGTAGTGGCGCACCATGTACTGTGAGTAGTGCGAGTGGCCCTCGCTGGTCAGATCGGTGACGTAGCCGGACTTGATGGCATCGAGCCCGAGCGATCGGTACAGGGCGAAGGCGCTGTCCATCTGGCGCTCGTAGTTCCGGATCCCGCCCGAGGTCTCGTTGTGCACGATCAGCCGCACGCCCTTCTGATGGGCGTAGTCTGCGACCGCCTTCAGGTCATAATCGGGATAGGCCTGGGTGAAGGAGAAGGCGTCCCGGTTCGCGATCCAGTCGCCGTCCCACCCGGTGTTCCAGCCCTCGACCAGCACGCCGCCGAACCCGTTGGCCGCCGCGAAATCGATGTAACGCCTGGTATTCTCCGTCGTCGCCCCGTGCTTCGGGCCGGAGCTCCAGGTCATGGTGCCGATGTGCATTCCCCACCAGATCCCCACGTACTTCATGGGGTGGATCCAGTCGGTGCTGGCGAGCACATTGGGCGGATTAAGGTTGAGGCCCAGCAGCGAGGGTGCCAGGCCGGTCGCCTTGTCCGCCAGCTGGATGGTCCGCCAGGGCGTAACGAACGGCGTGCGACCCTGCACCTTGAGGCCGTCGGCCATGGGCGCCAGCGCCGCGGTGAGGGTGCGGCCCTCGGAGCGGCCCCCCCGCAGGAACATCCGGGCGTAATCCACCAGGTTCGCTTCGTGGATGACCATGAAGGTCCGTCCATCCTGCGTCTGCATCGTGAGCGGGGTCTGCACGCTGTCGAGCACGCTCACCGGCCCGGACGAGTAGAGCATCTCCGAGCGGTCCTTCCGGGCCCAGTTGGACGGGATCCACCAGGCGCGCGCGTTGTCCGCAAAGGCGAACTCCGTGAGCTCGTCGGCGATCTCGAACTCACGGAGGCCGGGTTGGTTGGGAACCTCATACCGGAAGCCCACACCGTCGTCGAAGGCGCGTACCCGGAGGACGAAGATTCGACTCGGCGCCGCGGTCTCTTCCACCGCGACCGTGAGCTCGTTGTGGTGGTCGCGCACCCGTGCTACTTCGCCCCAGGGCTGGGTCCACCACTCGTCGTGTGACACCCGGGATGTGTCGGTGATGCGCAGCCCATCGCGAATTGGCTGCGCGCCCCGGAAGTTGAAGCCGAGCAGGGAAGGGAGGATCAGTGCTCGTCCATCGCGCGCCAGACTGTAGGTCAGATGGCCGTCGCGGACCTCCACGGTGACCTGGTTGCGGCCGTCGGGCGACGCCACACGGACCTGGCTTTGGAGTGGGGTCGCCATCGCCAACGCGGCCACCGTCAGGCGAATGAACTGCGCACCACGGAGACACCTAGAACACGAAGTTAGCACGGACCGGTCCACGAGTTCACCAATCTGAGGGGGTTTTACAGCAACCTTGAAATGCGGCCAACAACTACAACCACTACTGCAATAGAGATCGACTCCTACAGGATACTTGTTGCGCCCGGGTCAGCCACCCGGCATACTTGGGACCGGCTCAGACCTCGGAGGATACATGCAGGCCCGGTTGCGGCTTCTGGTCCCCGTAATGTTGCTCACCCTATCTGCCTGCGCGCGGTCCGGCGGGAGCGACACGGCCCCAGCCGCCGGCACGGTCGAGGTCGCTGTCACCAACCAGAACGCACTGCCGATGGAGGTCTCCGCCTCCGGATCGGGAATCACCCACCGGATGGGAACGGTTAATCCGGGAATGAACGACCATTTCGTGCTCCCTCAGAACCTGGTGGGCAACGGCTCGGTCCAATTCGAGGCTCGTCCCAGCGGAGGCGGTCAGTCATTTCGCTCCGGAGAAGTCCTCCTGAGTCCCGGGTCACTCATCCAGTTTCAGATCGCTTTCCGGCTCTTTGCCAGTACCGTCACCCAGCGCTAGCAATACTCTACTGGTCGTCCTTCGTCCTTCGTCCTATGCCAAGCTATGCGGCGTTTCTCCGCGGCGTCAGCCCGATGAACGCCAGGATGCCGGAGCTGAAGGAGGCATTCGAGGTGGCCGGCTTCAGCGAGGTGAGGACGCTCCTCTCCAGCGGCAACCTGGTCTTTACCGCCACGGCGAGCTCCGAGGCGGTCCTGCAGCGAAAGGCCGAAGCCGCCCTGGCCAAGGAACTCGGCAGGACCTTTCTCACGATCGTGCGGCCGGTCGATGCCCTGCGAAGGATCCTGGCGTCAGATCCGTATCAGGTCTTCCGCCTCCCACCCGATGCCAAGCGCATCGTCACCTTTCTGCGCGAGCCACCGACCTCGAAGCTGACTCTACCGGTGGAGCTCGACGGGGCCCGCATTCTCGCGATCGAAGGGAGCACCGTCTTCAGTGCCTACGTTCCGAGCCCCAAGGGTCCGGTCTTCATGAGGCTGATCGACAAGACGTTCGGGTCGGAGCAGACCACACGTACCTGGCAGACTGTCACCAAAGTCGCCCAGTAGGACGTCACTTCCGGCTCGTGGCCGGAACAGCCTGGACCACCGCATCAGGTACCACTCGCACGCTCACACTTGCCGGGCGCAGGCCACCCGCGGTCGCGCTAACGCGAAGCACTCCAGCCTTGTCCGCCCGCACAATCGCCAGCCCACGACCCTCGAATGCCCGGCGGCGGTCGGAGCCGTAGGGCCCGAGGTCCTTGAGGTTCGCGTTGTCCACCACCAGGATATCGCCCCCGGTTGCCCTGAGGCTCACCAGGTGCTCGGCCGTGGGGACGACGGTGCCGGCCGAGTCTACGATCTCGAAGGTCACCTGCGCGACGTCTCCCGAGCCCGTGGTGACGGCATCGCGATCCACTGAGAGCCGGATGGCGGCCGGCGGGCCCGCGGTCCGCACCACAGCTTCGCAGGCCGGCGTTCCGTCCCGGCGCTTGCCGACGGCCCGGAGCACTCCCGGCTCGTAGGGCACGTCCCAGCTCAGGTGCAGGTCCGCCGTCGTCGGCTTGACGATCGGCTGGGCGTAGCTGTTCCAGCCGTCTGAGGTCCCCTGCGCCGGGAACTCGAGCCGCTTCTCGCCGAGGGACCGGCCGTTGAGGAACAGCTCCACGATGTTACAGTTGGTGTAGGCCAGGACCGGGATCACCTGACCGATTCGCCCTGGCCAGTTCCAGTGGGGGAAGAGGTGCAGGACCGGCCGGTCGGTCCAGAGACTTTGATACAGGTAGTACCCGTCCTTGGGCACCCCCGTGATGTCCATGGCCCCGGAGGCAAACCCCTTGAAGGGCCAGGTGCTCTCTCCGA
>JBDTTD010000093.1:0-9436 GCA_039930805.1 Gemmatimonadales bacterium
GACTACATGCCCTGGATCTTCGACGCCCAGACCCTTGGCGCCATGCGGGCTGTCCGCCGGGTTTTCGACCCGGAGGAACGGGCCAACCCGGGGAAAGTGTATCCGGTACACGCCTGCCGTGAGTGGCACGCAGTGAAGAGCGCCCGCCAATGAACGACGCCATCTTCGCCCGGCTTCGGGCCCTGCTCGGCACGGCCGGCGTCGACCGGGACGCCAACGGTGTGGCCCGCGCCAGCCCGGACTCCAGCGACGCGTTGTCGCTGGTGTGCCGTCTGGCGCACGAGGAGAGCTGGAAGATCCGGGTCGAAGGCAGAGGGACCTGGCTGGCACCGGATGCCCCAGCCGACCTCGTGGTGAGCACTCGCGCCCTAGAGCAGATCGTGTCGGTCAGCCCGGCCGATCTGGTCGCCACGGTTCAGGGCGGCGCCTCGCTCGAGGCGCTCAGGCGCCGGCTGGCCGACTATGGCATGTGGCTCGCCATTGACCCCCCAGGCCGCCCTGATCGAAGCATCGGGTCGGTGGTTGCCACCGCCACCGCCGGGCCTCTCCGCCACGGCTACGGCCCGGTGCGAGACCATATCCTCGGCTGTACCGTCGCCACTGGGGACGGGAGGCTGGTAAACGCCGGGGGCCGGGTGGTGAAGAACGTCGCCGGCTATGATCTCACCAAGCTCCAGGTCGGTGGGTTCGGCGGGTTCGGAATTATCGCGGACGTCCATCTCCGCCTCCGGGCCCTGCCCCGGGCCGATGTGACCCTGGTGGCGCGGGGCGCTCGCGACGCGCTTACGGCTGCCGCCCGCGAGTTGATGTCGGCCCACCTGTTGCCCAGCGCCCTGGAGCTCATCTCACCCGCCCTTGCCGCTGAGGCCGAGTGGGTGCTTGCCGCGCGCTTCGTCGGCACCGACGCCGCGGTCCAGGCCGATGTCCGTCGGCTGGGTTCGGTGGGTGGGCAGCTCTGGCAGCCACTCCCGGCCGACCGCACGGCGGCGTTCTGGAGCGTGGCCGCCCGCGGCAGTCTCGGCGGCCCCATCACGTTACGGCTCGGCGTGCTGGGCGATGGCGTCGACGAAGCGATCGACCTCCTGTCCCACGACCTCGACGAGGGACTGGTGTCAGCCGGTGCGGGACTGGGCATGATCCGTTGGACTGGGGATGCGCCGCTGGAGCGGCTCCGCGGGCTGCGCCGCGCCGCGGCGGCTCGCGAGATCCCCATGACGCTCGAGCGTGCTCCCTGGGCGGTCCGGCGGGCGATCGGACACTTCGGCGCCTACCGGGAAGGCGTTGGTCAGATCGTCGGCCGGTTGCGCGACACGTTCGACCCCGGGCAGTGCCTCAGCGTGGCATTGGAGGGCGTGGACAATGGTTAAGGCGGAACCGGGGAACGGCTACTCCGCCCTGGACCCGTGCGTCCATTGCGGCTTCTGCCTGCCGGCGTGTCCCACATACCTGGTCACCGGCGACGAGGGGGATAGCCCGCGAGGCCGCATCGTGCTGATGCGCGCCCTGGAGCGAGGAGAGATGAGCCCGCACGACCCAGGATTGCTGGAACACCTGGAAGGTTGTCTCGGCTGCCGCGGCTGTGAGCCGGCCTGCCCATCGGGGGTTGGGTATGGACGAGGCCTGGAAGCCGCCCGGGAACAGATCTACCACGCTCGAGGTCTCTCCTCTCTGGCACGGCTGGTCCTTGGTGTCTTTCGCTACGGAAAGATCTGGCGACCCCTGTTTGCCCTGGCCCGTGGGCTTCGCTCCACCGGACTGCCCGGCCTCCTGGCCGGCAAAGGTCGGCTCGGGTTCGGAATGGGCATGCTGGCGTCCTCGTCCGAGATGACCGAGCAGGCTGAGAACAGGAAGGCCGCAGGGCAGCTGGGCAGCGGGGCAGCGGGACAGCGGGACGGCGGGACAGCGGGGCAGCAACAGCCCACCGGAGAGGTCCGCGGCTTAAGCAACACTGACTCGCTGTCCCGCCGTCCCGCTGACCTACCGACCGTCATTCTCTTCCGCGGCTGCGTGATGAATGCGCTCTTCAATCACGTGCACGAAGCCACCAAGCGGACCTTGCGGGTAAACGGGTATCGGGTCATCGAAGCGGGAGGCCAGGCCTGTTGCGGGGCGCTGCACGAGCATGCGGGAGACCTGCGGGGCGCTCGGTCGCTGGCGGCGGCGAATCTCGCTGCTCTCGAAGGGAAGGCGGATTTCATCGTAGTGAATAGCGCGGGCTGCGGCGCCCTGCTCAAGGAATACGGACGCCTGCTGGGCCCGGGCGCGCCCACGAGACTGGCGGCCCAGGTCCGTGACGTCTCCGAACTGCTGGCCGAGAGAGGCCCCCGGCCGGGCGCACCGATCGGCCTGGACGTAGCGTACGACGCGCCCTGTCACCTCCAGCACGCCCAGCGCGTCCACCAGGCCCCGCTCGCCATGCTGGAGGCGGTTCCCGGTTTGCGTCTTCGGATTCTGCCTGGATCGGACCGCTGCTGCGGCAGCGCGGGGATCTATTCCGTGCTGCGTCCGGCCATGGCCCGAGCGGTGCTCGACAGCAAGATCGCAAGCGTGGCCGAAGCCAGACCGCGGCCCGACCTGATCGTCAGCGGAAACCCCGGCTGCCTGATGCAGATCGGAGCGGGGCTCCGGGCCGCCCGCCTGCCTATCGGGGTAGCCCATCCCGTGGAGCTGCTGGATTTGTCATACGATGAAGCCGGGTATTACGACGAGTCCGGGGCCTAGGGCCAGAGTATAGGTCTAGACTCAAGACTCCCGTTCGACTCTAGACTCTAGACCTTCCTCGACTTCTTACTTCTCACCCCCGCCCCGGTTATACCTTCTCCATGACCTCCGGCATCCTGTTCGACTTTAACGGCGTCATCGTCGACGACGAGTCCCAGCACTGCGATGCGCTGATCGCCACGCTGGCCGGATACGGGCACGCGCTCGACCGGGACACCTATTATCGCGAGTATCTCGGCTTCGACGACCGCGAGTGCTTCCGATTCACCTTCGAGCGCATTGGCAAGCCGCATGATGAGGCCGCGCTGCGCGAGGCAATTGCCCGGAAACATGCCGAGTATGAGCGTTCGATTCGGGGCTCGATGCGCCTGGTCCCTGGCGTTGCCGATTTCATCGAGAACGCGGCGCTGGACGGCTTCCAGCTCGCCATCGTCTCCGGGGCCCTCAGAAGCGAGATCGATCTGGTGCTCCAGCTGGCCGGACTGCGGCCCCATTTCGCCGAGATTATCGCGGCGGAGGACGTGGGTGCCTGCAAGCCCGATCCCCAGGGCTACAATCGGGCGCGGGAAAAGTTGGAGCTCGCACCCAGGCGCTGCGTAGTGGTGGAGGATTCGATACCCGGACTGAACGCGGCCCGTGCGGCCGGTCTTCGATGCGCCGTACTGGCCACGTCGCATCCCGAAGACATGTTCAGCAACGCTGATCTGGTCTGGCAGGATTTCGTGGGCCACGATGCGGCCGAGCTTCCCTGGGCCCATGTCTGAATTCGACCTGACCCTCGATCGAGATCGGCTCTCCGAGGTGCGGCACGGCGCGGTGTTGGTGACCAGCGAGCCGGCCGTCTTCCGGGTGCAGGGCCCGGGCGCCCTCGCCTGCCTGCAGGGCCTGCTCACCAACGATCTGGTGAAGCCGGGCGATAACAGTCTGGTCTATGGTGCCCTGCTCACCCCCAAAGGCGCTCTGGTGGTGGACTACTGGGTCATTCGGCAGGCGGACGCTCTCACCCTGATTGCTCCTCGCTCGGGACACGAAGCCTCGCTGGATCTATTCCGCCGACAGCTCCCTCCCCGTCTGGCGCGGGTGACCGATCTGACTGGCGAGGCCAGGGTAGCGTGGCTGATTGGTGCCCACGGATTCCAGACCCTGGCTAAGTCGGGAGTGGCCATGCCGGAGTCCTCGGGGCGAGTCGCGTCGGTGGGTGGGGAGGTGAGTCCGGTGGCCCTGGCTCTGGCACCCGAAGCCGCGCCCTTCGTGGCGTTGGCCGTGGGCGCCGAGCCGGCGGTGGCGGCGTTGAGCTCCCGGCTGCTGTCGGCCGGTGCGCTCCCCGGCCAGGAGAACGATCTGCAAGCGGCCCGGATCCTCTGCGGCTGGCCCGCATTGGGCGCCGAGATCGACGACCGGACGCTGCCGCAGGAGGTCCGGTACGACCAGATCGGGGGCGTGTCCTACACCAAGGGTTGCTATACGGGACAGGAAACGGTGGCGCGGCTGCACTTCAGGGGCCACACCAACCGCGAGCTGCGTGGACTCAGGTGGCGAAGACCGGATCCCCTCGATGGCCGGACCATCAATAAGGGGGAACGCGAAGTCGGGAGCGTCCGCTCCACGCTCAGCCTCGACGATCGCGCCATCGGACTGGGATTGATCCGGCGGGAAGTGAGCGTGGGCGAAGAGCTTTTGGCTGGCGGGCAGCCGGCCACTGTCGTCGCCCTGCCGTTCGGTCCTGAGGACCTGGATGGATGATGCCGGACACGAACGAGCCCCGAGCAATGCTCGGGGCCCGTCTGACAGCGATAACCCGGCCTGCTACTTGGCCGTGTCCCGCGTCATCGTGGAATCGGAATGCATCATGCTGGAGGTGTCAGCCATGGTTGGAGCCATGCCGGACGTATCGGCGCCCGAGGTGGTGCCCTTCTTCGGACCACAGCCGGCAAACACGAGAACCGCGGCCATCAACAGGATCGTCTTCATCGTCTCTCCATCGGGGACAGTTGGTGGTTGAATTCGGGGTCTGAGCCGTTCGCTCCGGGCAGACGTGGGGCGAAGGTACGTCGCAGGTTTGGATTGTGCAAGGTGAGCGAAGTTGCAGAGGTGCTGACTGACCGTCCGCCACTGAGTCGGTGCCCGGCAGGAGTCGTGACAGTAAACCGTTGACAGCCAATAGTTTAACAACCGCCCACTGGATCCCGGATTCGAAGCGAATCAAGCCATGATCGAACCACGCACGCTCGGTGAACTCAAGAACAGCCGCTGGGCAGAGCCCCCTCTCAGGGGCCGCACTGTCCGGGAAGAGATTCGGCGCAACCTCCTGGCCAGACTGGCGTCCGGCGAGCCGCTCTTTCCCGGCATCCTGGGCTATGAGGACACCATTCTCCCCCAGATCGTCAACGCCCTCCTTGCCCGACACCACTTTATCCTGTTGGGGCTTCGAGGTCAGGCCAAGAGCCGAATCCTGCGAGAGCTCACCGGTTTTCTCGACGAGCGCATCCCGATCGTCGCCGGAAGCGAAGTGAACGACGATCCCTTCGCGCCGATCTCGAAGTATGCCCGGGAGCTGCTGGCCGAGTGCGGCGACGCGACTCCGTTGGCCTGGCTCCGCCGGGATCAGCGATTTGTCGAGAAGCTCGCCACCCCCGATGTCACCATCGCGGACCTCATCGGCGACGTGGATCCGATCAAGGCGGCCCGCGGCGGGCATCTGCTCTCCGATGAGCTCACCATGCACTTCGGGCTTCTGCCTCGAGCCAACCGGGGCATCTTTGCCATCAACGAGCTGCCGGACCTGAGTGGCAAGGTACAAGTCGGCCTCTTCAACATCATGCAGGAGGGCGACGTCCAGATTAAAGGCTACCCCGTACGCCTGCCGCTGGATGTGCTCCTCGCATTCACCGCCAATCCGGAGGACTACACCGCACGGGGCAAGATCATCACCCCGCTCAAGGACCGGATCGGCTCCGAGGTCATCACCCACTATCCCCGCACCGTGCAGCTCGGCATGGAGATCACCGTCCAGGAGGCCTGGACCCAGCGTGGCGGGCCGCCAGTCGACGTTCCCGACTTCGTGCTCGAGGTGATCGAGCGCGTGGCCTTCGAAGCCCGGGAGGACAAGCGGGTAGACAAGCGCTCAGGCGTGAGCCAGCGTCTGCCTATCAGCGCTCTGGAGAACGCGGTTTCCAACGCCGAGCGGCGAACCGTGGCGCTCGGCGAGGACCGGGTCGTGCCCCGGGTCAGCGATGTCTATGCGGCGGTGCCGTCGATTACCGGCAAGCTCGAGCTGGAGTACGAAGGCGAGCTCCAGGGAGGAGACACCATCGCGCGCGATTTGATCCGGCGGGCGGCGGGACGGGTGATGGAGGAGCGAATGGGGGGAGCAGACCTGGGAAAGATCGTCGCCTGGTTCGACCAGGGCGGCGCGCTCAAGGTCTCCGGCGACGAGAGGTCCGACCTGTGCCTCAAGGGCTTCGGCGTCGTCCCCGGGCTGCTCGACCTGGTAGCCGAGTTCGGTCTGGCCACGAACAAGGACGCCCCCCGGCAGGTGGCGGCGTGCGAGCTGGTGCTCGAAGGCCTCGCGGCCCAGAAGCGAATCAGTCGTAGCGAAGAGCTGGGGTACACCAGGGCCAGGCCGGAGCGGAGGGAGCCAGGATACGGGAAAGGTGGGATCAGCTTCGGGTAAGCAGCGGGGCAGAACAAGGTTTGTCGTCCTGAGTCGCAGGCGAGGAAGCCAAAGTTCGGCATTCTACTCTTCCTTCCCGCTGCCTGGCTGCCCCGCTGCCCCGCCTTCCATCCAGCCCCGTCGTTTCGCCTCGTCCACGATCACATCGGTTGCTCCATCCAGCCCCAGCACTCCCGTGTTCAGCACCATGTGATAGTTCACCGGGTCGTACCAATCGCGCCGATAGTACTGACGGAGATAATTCGCCCGGGTACGGTCGGTCTCATCCAGAATCTCAGCTGCCCTCGCCTGATCCACGCCCAGCCGTTCCGCTGCCGCCTGGATTCGCCAAGCCCGCGGAGCAACGAGTTGAACGTGAAGGCCGTTACTTTCGCGGGCCAGCACCGCGGGCGCGGCCCGGCCCACCAGCACCGCCCGGCCCTTGGCGGCCACCTCGGCCACCACCGTCTCGGTGATCCGCACCAGGTCGCCTTCCTGCAGTCTTGGCACCGTGCCACCGGGCACCGGCGCAGCGAAAAGCTCGGGTGTGGATGCAGCCAGCGTGCGAGCCAGCCGCTCGGCGAAGCTGGGTACCCGCTCCTCTCGTTCGGCTACGTCCGAAGCCGGTAGCCCTGCCCGCGCCGCGACTTCCTCCACCAGCTCGTTGTCTACCACCCGCCAGCCGAGTGCGGCCGCTACCCGGCGGGCGACCTCGGAGCCCCCGGCGCCATACTGCCGTGATATCGTGATGATCATCCGCTCAAGGTAGGGAAAGATGGGAAGGACGGGAAGGTCGGGAAGGATGTGACTGCCAGAAGGAAGGTGAACGGATGGTAGCATTGGATGGCCTGAACGACACTAAACTTCCGTGTCTTGGATTTCTCTTTCCCCTCTTTCCCCTCTTTCCCCTCTTTCCCGTCCTTCCCGTCTTTCCCTCACCGCCCTCCCCATCCACCAGGCCACCCCGAGAGCGACGGTAAGACAGACCAGCCCGCCAAGGGAAAAGGCGACCCGCACGCCGAAACGCTCCGCGACCCAGCCGGCCTGCAGCGATCCGAAGGGCGCCAGCCCCAGGACCATGAATGAGTAGAAGCCCATCACTCGGCCTCGCAGCTTATCGGGTGCCTCGGTCTGGAGCATGGTATTGGCCGCGATCCCATTGAGGGCCATGACCCCGCCGCACAGCGTGAACAGGATCACGGCGGACCAGATATTGGGAGCCAGCGCGGCGGCGACGAGCACCGTGCCGAAGAGGATGGAAGACCCCAGCACCAGTCGGGATTGACGCACCCGGCCGCCGAACGCCGCCATGAAAAACGCCGCTGCCAGGGCACCGACCCCGATGGAAGCGACCATTACACCGTACCCGCTCGCGTCGAGTCCCAGCGCATCACGAGCGAACACCGGCATGAGGGGCATGAAGGAAAACCCGAAGATGCTGAATGTCGTGACGATGATCACGAGAGCCCGGGGCCAACGTCTGCCGAAGACATAGCCGAACCCCTCCCCCAGGGCGGCCCATAGAGGGGTGAGGCTGGGTGCTCTGATGTACGGCACCTGCATTCGCACGAGGCTCGCGATGACCGCCAGGTAACTTGCCGCGTTGGCAAAGAAACAGGCCGGCAAACCCAGGGTTGCGATCAGAACGCCAGCCAGCGCGGGACCGATCACCCGGGCCAGGTTGAATGCGCTCGACCCCAGAGCAATGGCGTTCATCAGATCTTCCCGATTCACGATCTCGGCCACAAAGGCCTGGCGGGCCGGCACCTCGAAGGCGGTAAGGAAGCCGAAGAACACCGCGAGCCCCATCACCCACTGGACCGTAATCAGATCGAGAGCGGTGAGCACTCCCAGGGTGAGCGCCTCGAGCAGCATCAGGCTCTGGAGCACCATGATGAATCGCCGCTTGTTCACCCGATCCGCAATCACTCCGCCATACAGTGTGAACAGCAGGATCGGAAGCGATCCCATGGCGGTCACCAGCCCAACGGCAAAGGCCGAGTCGGTGAGATGCAGCACCAGCCACCCCTGGGCGATGGTCTGCATCCAGGTGCCGCAGAGAGAAATGAACTGGCCGGTCAGGAAGAGCCGGAAGTTCCGGTGTTTAAGGGCAGCGAAAACGGCACGCGGGGAGGAGGGGAGCACGGGCGGAA
The DNA here is from genome assembly GCA_039930805.1 of Gemmatimonadales bacterium. GTDB lineage: Bacteria > Gemmatimonadota > Gemmatimonadetes > Gemmatimonadales > GWC2-71-9 > CAVVWJ01. The sequence continues at coordinate 8,527 of JBDTTD010000093.1, forward strand.
AGGTCGAGGGTCTAGAGTCTAGAGTCTAGAGTCTATGGTCTAGGGTCTAGAATTGGCGACCATGGTGCGGTGGACCGCTAGACGTTATCAATATACTTAGACCCTAGACCCTAGACCCTGGACCCTAGACCTTTCCAGATGCGCTTTACCACCTACTCCAAATACCACCCCGAGCTCGCCGATCAGGTCAATCTGCAGGGGCTCCTCGACCAGCTGAGCGATTTTCTGCTCCAGTCGGGGTTCGCGGGGAACTCGCCGTCCTTCTGGCACGACGAGATGGGGGAGAACGAGCGCTCGCTGGAGGCCCTGCGTCAAGCCATTCTCCAGGCCCTGATGGATTCGGGCCAGCTGACGCCCGACATGCTGAAGGTTCTCAGGGGTGAGTCTACCGGTGACCAGGAACGAGATCAGGAGATCGAGGGTGAGCTGAGCGACCTGCTCGACAAGATCGTTCAGCGCCTGATGGCTGAGGGCTACCTGAACATCAGCCAGGCCCCCCAGGTCCCCCAGGGCTACCAGTCAATGTTCGGACCTGGAGGTCAGGCGCATTCGGCGGCTCAGCAGGTACAGTTCAACCTGACCGAGAAAGGCATCGACTTCCTCGGCTACAAGACGCTCAAGAACCTGCTCGGCAGCGTCGGCAAGTCGAGTTTCGGAGCCCATGATACACCATACCTCGCCACCGGAGTCGAAGCCGAGGGCGTCAGCAAGCACTACGAGTTCGGTGACGTACTGAATCTCGATGTGCCGGCTACACTCACCAACGCAATCGCGCGGGAAGGTTTGGGCGTTCCGCTCAACATCGAGTACAGCGACCTGATGGTCAACCAGTCCGAGTATCGCTCCTCCGCGGCGACGGTGCTGATGCTGGACTGCTCCCACTCGATGATCCTCTACGGCGAGGACCGGT
>JBDTTD010000094.1:0-9376 GCA_039930805.1 Gemmatimonadales bacterium
GCATACTGCAGACCCGCGACGCAACCATCGCGGAGGTGGCTGCCAGCCTGGCTTCTCGGACCAGAGCCACTTTACCAGGATTTTTGGACGCCTGGTTGGAGTACCCCCGGGAAGCTTTGCCCGGTCGGACGACTGGAAATCGGACCCAGTAGCCAGGAGCTCCTGATCCCACGCGATCGCCCAGTCGTTCCACGCTATTGATCGCAGGTGGGCGCTGAATCGAGGCTGATCGGTACCGTGTGCTCCTCAGACAGCCCTCCCTCCGAAGATGCGGTCGTCACCACGTAGGCGCCGAGTCGCCCACTCTCACAACTGAACACCACCTCTGGTTGCCCGGCTTCAGCATCCGCCTCGGCGGCCTGGAGGCCGGGAATGGTATCCTGGTCAGGGGCCGTACCAGTTACTACCGGGGGAGATGGCCAGGACTCCGCGTCGGGTCGAGCGGCCGGCCTCGAGCATCCCACCAGAGCCACCAGGGACAGAACCAAGTTGCGCCGCACAATTCCCCCGGATCCGCACATGTTAGGAACGAAACGGCTCCGGCGCCACCAGATGTGGCGGCACCGAAGCCCGTCTCACGACAGCGGTATCGCTGCTACCCGCTAATTGCCGGTCGGCAGCGCGGTCAGGGTCATGACCAGATCGTTGAAGTCCTGGTCAACGCCGTCCTCATAGATCAGCTCCCACTCGGGGTAGCTCCCGCTCACCCGCAGCTGGGGAGGGTTGTTCAGCAGCGGTGCCACAACCTCGGCACTGATCTCGGTGCCGGCGGGGAATGCTCCGACGGAAGTCAGCTGCCGGCCCGGCTGGTCATAACAGCCGTCGGTGGTCAGGGTCTGCTGAACCGGGGCCGTGATCCGGAAGGTGTTGCCATGGGCCTCACAACTCCTGCTTTTCAACACCACCTTGAATCCCGCCTCCTGCTCTAACCGCAGCGTACAGGCTACGTAGCCACCCGGCTGCGAGCCATCGACGCACGAGAGCGAAGTCACGGCCGGCTGCGTCGCGATCACCTGATGAGAAATCGTCGAGGTCTCGCCCTCGGCGTCCGTGACCGTCAGGCTGACGTCGTAAGTGCCGTTGATGCCATAGGTGCGAACCGGGTTGCGAATCGCAGATGAGCTCGCGTCTCCGAACGACCACGACCAGCTCACCACGCCGGCATCGTCGGTGCTCGCGTCGGTGAAGGCGCACCGGAGGGCCTCGCACCGCGAGGAGAACTTCGCGGCCGGTGCCTGATTGACCGGACCGATCGAACCATCCGGGCCGTTCGAGTCCTTGCAGGCCGTAGCCAGGCCCGCCCCAGCAAGTATTGCTGCGAGCCAAATCGTTTTCATGGTGCGCCTCAGGGGTAAGTGGTTTCACTCGCGCTGCGGTTCGGCCGCAGACTTCCGTCTGGCTGCCGGAGGTTACCCTCCGGCGCCGGGATGCTTCTTTCCGCTTCAGCTGATCTGAGTCTTAGTCGTCGGTTTCCCTGCCAGCCCGCCGGAGGTTGCCCTCCGGCGGGGTACCACGCCTCACTTCCGAGCTGAGGTTTACGGTGCCAACGTCGCCTGCACGCTCAGCACAGCGTCGTTGAAGTCCGGCTCACCCGGCGTACCCGCGGCGCCGCCGTCATCGATGTTGAGCGTCCAATTGGGGTAGTTTCCACTGATCTGGATCCCCGGATCGCCAGTCGGCGGGTCGTTGGGCCCTGCGGTACCCTGATTGAGACGTAAGGCGATTGGAGTCCCCGCTGCGAACACCAGCGGCGCACCGGCTGCATCGGTCACGATGTATTCCTGACCCGGAGTCCGGTTGCAAAGGTTCTGGAAGACCGTTTGGAAACGTGGGGCGGTGACGTAGAAGTCGTTCCCTGAGAGCTGACAGTCTTTACTGACCACGGTGACCTTCACCGTCACCCGCGCGGACATGGTGAGGGAGCAAGCCACTGTTTTACCCGTGGTGGTGCAGTCCTGGCTCGCCGCCGGCGTCACGACCAGTGTCTGGGTGGCCGCAGTCCCGGCCAGGCCCAGGTTATCGGTGACGTTTAGCGTGACGGTGTACGAGCCCGCGGCACCGTAGGTGTGAGTAACATCGGCTCCCTGCTCTGTGGCACTATTGTCGCCGAAGTTCCACGTCGTGTTATCAATGGTTCCATCCGCGTCAGTGCTGGTGCTGTGGAATCCGCAGGGCGTCCCGGCCACGCAGCCGGTCGGCAGGTCGAAGCTGGCGACCGGCGCCTGGTTTGCCGGGCCCGCGGTGACGGTGATCGTCTTGCTGGCCGTATTGGTTGCGCCGGCATTGTCGGTCACCGTCAGAGTGACGGTCTGAGGACCCGCCGCGGCGTACACGTGGGCCGGCGGGTTCTGAACCGTCGCCGCCGCGGTGCCGTCGCCGAAGCTCCAGTTCCACCCGGTAATCGTGGCATTGCCATCGGGGTCGGTACTGGCATCGGTGAACACGCAGCTGAGCTGAGTACAGACCTCGGTAAAGGCCGCGACGGGCGCCTGGTTTGCGGGCGGGTTGGTGCCCCCGCCATCGCCGCACGCCGAAGCGAGCGTCAGAGTTCCGGTCAATGCAGCCAGCATACGGATTGATCGCATAGAGTCTTCCCAGCCAAGAGTGACGGAATGCCCACAGGAATCGGCGGAACCTGTCGCGCAGCGCAGTGCACGATCTGCCCCCCGGATGAGCCAGAGCCGTGCCAACCAGCGGCGCTCGCTTCCACGGCTTCGTGTCGCGCGCGCAACGATTGACCTCACATGGACCTAGCCCACTGATCCAGGCTTGCATCACAGCTGTGCGAGGAACCCACAACTGTGGCGGGCGGCCCATACTCCGGCCCGGACATGCTAACCGAACCGGCGCTGGAGCGAGGTGATCCTCGGCACGTTGGAGGGCACCGTCAGGTTGACGCGAGGCCCTTGATCTGGCTACGTTTGCGGGCTGTAACCATGACGGACCTGTCGCTGTCGCGCAGCCAGATGCTGCTCCTGAGTGGGTCGGCCAACCGCCCCCTAGCCGAAGAGGTGGCCGCCCATCTGGGGCAGCCTCTCTGCCAGGTCACGCTGCGGCGCTTCGCCGACGGCGAGCTCTTCGTCAAGATCGATGAGAACGTCCGCGGCCGGGACGTCTACATCATCCAGCCGACCAACCCGCCGGCGGAGAACATGATGGAGCTGTTGATCCTCATGGATGCGGCACGACGTGCACGCGCGGCCCGGATCACGGCGGTAATTCCGTATTTCGGCTACGCCCGGCAGGACCGCAAGGACCAGCCGCGGGTGCCGATCTCGGCCAAGCTGATGGCCAACATGGTGTCGGTGGCAGGCGCCGATCGAGTGCTCTCGATCGACTTCCACCAGCACCAGTTGCAGGGGTTCTTCGACCTGCCGGTCGACCACCTCTATGCCGCACCGGTGTTCGTCAATCATTACCGGCAGAAGTCGCTGCGAGACCTGGTGATCGTCGCCCCCGATGTCGGCTCGGCCAAGATGGCCCGGGGCTTCGCCAAACGGCTCAATGCGTCGCTGGCGATCATCGACAAGCGGCGTCCGTCGGCCAACATCGCCGAAGTGCTCAATGTGGTGGGTGAGGTCACCGGGAAGGACTGCATAATCCCGGATGACATGATCGACACCGCCGGCACCATGGCGGAGGCAGTGACGGCGTTGAAGCGGCTGGGAGCCGAGGACGTGTACTGCTGCGCCACCCACGCATTGCTGTCGGGGCCGGCGGTGGACCGGCTGATGGCGTCCGGGGTGAAGGAAGTGGCTGTTACCAACACGATCGCCATTCCGCCCGAGCGCCGCTTCGACCGGCTGAAGGTGCTTTCGATCGCCGGGCTGCTGGCCAAGGCAATCGGGTACACCCATAGCGACCAGTCGGTGAGCTCGTTGTTCGATTAGAAGAAGGTCTAGAGTCTAGAGTCGAGGGTCTAAGTTCCCGCGACCGCAGACTTGTTAGACCCTAGACCCTAGACCCTAGACCCTAGACCTTTTGAGGTACAGATGGCCCAGCAAGCAAACCTCCAGGCCGCCACCCGGAGCGATACCGGGAAGGGCGCGGCACGCAGCCTTCGACGGCAGGGGAAAGTTCCCGGCGTCATCTACGGTCATAACCGGACTCCCGAGCCGCTGGCCATCGAGACCGCCGCGCTCAACAAGATGCTGGTAGGCATCAGCGCAGGCACGGCCGTTCTGGATGTCGTGGTGGATGGCCGTCCGGCGGTCAAGGCGCTGATCCGCGAGATCCAGCGTGACTCGGTCCGCCCGGGCGAGATCCTGCATCTCGATCTCTACGAGGTGCGCGCCGACGAGAAGGTTACCCTGTCGGTGCCGGTGCACCTGATCGGAATTCCAGACGGAGTCCGTAACTTCGGCGGGGTGCTGGACCACTCGCTGCGTGAGCTCGAGATCGAGGTCCTGCCGGCGGACATCCCGGAGCACGTCGACCTGGACGTCACCAATCTGACGATTGGCCATTCGCTGTTCGTCCGCGACATTAAGATCGACAAGGCCGAGATCCTCAACGAGCCCGATACCCCGGTCTGCACCGTGGTGGCGCCGCGGGCTGAAGAGGCTCCGGCGGTGGTCGAGGAAGCAGTCGCACCGGTCGAGCCCGAGCTGATCCGGAAGCCGAAGGCGGAGGGCGAAGACGAGGGCGAAGCCGAGTCGAAGGCCTAGGCTCTGCACACGATCGTGGGGCTGGGGAACCCCGGCCCGGAGTACGAGGACACCCGGCACAACGCCGGGTTCCGCCTCGCCGATCGATTGGTGGCTCGCTGGAAACTGTCGCCGTTTCGCCGCGGCGATCGCGCTCGCGAAACCCAGGGAACCTGGCAGGGATATCCGGTCAGGGTCCTCAAGCCGCAGACGTATATGAACCGAAGCGGGGCGGCGATCTCTCCGCTCCGCACCCTCGCCGGCTTCGACCCCAGCCAACATCTGCTCATTCTGGTGGACGACGTGGCCCTTCCGGTCGGGCGTTTTCGCCTGCGCGGGGCCGGGTCAGCCGGGGGTCATAACGGGCTCAAGAGCATCGAGGGCGTCCTTCAGCGGCAGGACTACGCCCGCCTCCGGATCGGGGTTGGTCCGCCTCCCACCGGGATCGATGATCTGGCTGACTTCGTGCTCGATGAGTTCAGTACTGAGGAGCGCGAGGAACTCGCCGCCCTCTTGGATCCAATGAGCGAAGCTGTGGAGTCCTGGCTCGAGAATGGGATTGAGAAGGCGATGAACGAGTTCAACCGCTGAGTTCCGCAAAAGTTTCACCACGTTTTTACTTTTTATCGTTTTGTTGACCGCTATAACCAATTCATTGCCCCTTCGTGTAATTCCGTGTCTTCCGTGCTTCCGTGGTGAGGTAGTTAAAGATCCATGCTTCGACTAGGAATTGTGGGACTTCCGAATGTGGGCAAATCGACCCTCTTCAACGCCTTGACCTCCGCCAAGGCGCTGGTGGCGAACTATCCCTTTGCCACCATCGAGCCCAACACCGGGATCGTCCAGGTGCCTGACCCCAGGCTCGATGCGCTGGCAACGATCGTGAAGCCAGAGCGAACCGTACCTGCCGTGGTCGAGTTCGTGGACATCGCCGGACTGGTGAAAGGCGCCAGCGAAGGCGAAGGCCTCGGCAACCAGTTCCTGGCCAATATCCGCGAAGTCGACGCCATCGTTCACGTGGTGCGCTGTTTCGAGGACCCCGACGTTCAGCACGTCGAGGGCACCGTGGATCCCGCGCGCGACCGCGAGATCATCAATATCGAGCTGGGCCTGGCCGATCTGGCGAGCGTGGAAAAGCGGTTGGACAAGACCGCCCGCACTGCCAAGTCGGGTGACCCCCAGGCGAAGCTCGAGTTCCGGTTACTGGAGCCGCTGCAGCGCGAGCTGGCGGCCGGCAGGCCTGCGCGCGTGATCAAGCCCAGCGACGAGGAAGCCGCGGCCTACCGCAGCTTCAACCTGCTCACCGCCAAGCCGGTGCTCTACGCCGCGAACGTCCCGGAGGATGAGATCAACTCCGGCAACCGGTTCGTCGGCGCGCTCCGAGCCGCGCTCCAGCACGACCAGGAGACAGCCGAGGTGGTCACGTTCTCTGCCAAGGTCGAGGCGGAGCTGGCCGAGCTCGCGCCGGAAGATCGGACCGAGTTTCTGGACTCGCTCGGCCTCAGCGAATCGGGGCTGGACCGCCTGGCGCACGCAGCCTATCACCTGCTCGGGCTCCAGAGCTACTTCACGGCCGGCGAGAAGGAGGTCCGCGCCTGGACCGTGCACCGGGGTGACAAGGCGCCCGCCGCCGCGGGGGTGATCCACTCGGACTTCGAGAAGGGCTTCATTCGGGCAGAGACGGTCGCGTATGGAGACTTCGTGCGCGTGGGTGGCTGGAAGCCGGCCCGGGAACAGGGACTGGCACGAGCCGAAGGGAAGGAATACGTGGTCCAGGATGGTGACGTGATGCTGTTCCGGTTCACGAGTTAGGGAGCAAGTCGTGCGCATTGGGGTCATGCTGCGGCACTACGACCAGCACGGAGGCGGCGTTCGGGTTTACACCCAGAGGCTGCTTCAGGCCCTGCTGGAGCTCCGCACCGGGCATGAGTTCGTTTTCCTTTATAGAAACCCGGATTTGCTTGGCACCTACGCATCCTGGCCTGGCGTCGAGGAAGCTGCCCTGCCCGCCCGATCGGTGCTGACCTGGGACCAGCTCACGGTCCCGGCCGCGGCTCGCCGGCTGGGCATCGACTTGCTGTTCAACCCCAAGTACTCCATCCCCCTGCTGGCTCCTTGCCCCTCTGTCTGGGTCTGCCACGGGTTGGACTGGTACGTCATGCCCTGGGGCTCCCGGCTGACGGACCGCGTGAGCCATAGGTTCCTCGTCCCCCGCTATGCCGCCAAGGCCGGTGCCATCCTCGCGGTTTCGGAAGTTACCCGCGAGCACGTAATGCACTACCTGAAGGTCGAGCCGGACCGGGTGGCAACGGTGTACTCCGGCGTGGATGATGTGTTTCGCCGGCCTCTGCCGGTGTCTCGCCTGAATGAGATCCGGCAGAGATACTCGTTGCCCGAGCGCTTCCTCCTCTACGCAGGCGCCATCTACCCGCCGAAAAACTTCACTCGTCTCATTCGGGCCTACGCCCAGGTGGGGCCCCAGCGCGGCATTCCCCTGGTGGTGGCCGGCGGCGAGAACCGCTTTCTCTCCGAGGACGAGCTCCAGGAGCCCGAGAAGCTGGGTATCGCCGAATGGGTTCGCTGGCCGGGCTGGATCGAGCAGGAGGAGCTGGCCGGGTTCTATGCCATGGCCGAGGCGCTGCTGCTGCCATCGATCTTCGAGTCCTGTGGCCTTCCGGTCCTGGAGGCCATGGCCGCGGGCTGCCCGGTAGTGACCGCCGATCGGTACGGGACCAAGGAGTTGGCCGAGGGAGCCGCCGTGCTGGTGGACCCGGAGTCGGTGGAGAGCATTGCGAACGGGATCCGACGGACGCTGGAGGATCAGTCCCTGCGGGCAGAGCTGGTTGCTGCCGGACGCGTGCGCAGCCGCGACTTCACCTGGCAGCGCTGTGCGTCGGGCACCCTGGAGGTGCTGGAACGGGTCGCGGCTCGGAAGGGAGCGGCTAACCGTGCCCACCGCTGATCCCATCGACCTGCTGGTGAACGCCCGCCACCTGGCCGGCCCGTATACCGGCATCGAAGTGTACATGGAGCAATTGCTGGGAGCGCTGGGTCGAACCGGACAGGTTCGGATCACTGCCCTCACCTGGGCCCCCCTCGGACTGGATCTACCAGGTGTCCGCGAGGTTGTGGCCGCCCGCCGGCCGGAGCTGGGAGGTCTGCGGGCTACTCTATGGAAGCTCTGGTTCGATCAGTGGGCCTCCCTGCGGGCGGTGGCTCCGGCCGGCGGTGTTCTCCTCCACGGGATGGACGGGTTCCTGCCCTACTCATTACGGCGGCGGGATCGCTGTGTGGCCACGGTGCACGACCTCGGCTGGCAGGTACACCCGGAGCTGTACGACCGTAAGCTTCGACTGATGTACGGCGCGCTCTTTCCCTGGGTACTCCGCCGCGCCAATCGGTTGATCGCCGTATCGAAGTACACCGCCGATGACCTGATCCGGCGAGCGGGGGTGCCGGCGTCCAGGATAGACGTGGTGTATCACGGCCTCGATCCGGTGTTCACCTCGCTGGTCAGGCCATCCGATCCTACGCCCTCGGCTTCGCCTTACGTGCTGGCTGTTGGAGGGGTCTCGCCCCGGAAGAACACCCGGCGGTTGATCGCGGCGTTCGTCCGGTGGCGTGCGCGTGGCGGTCACCGCAGAAACTACCAGCTGCGGATCACCGGCACCTCGCTGGATCGTGATTTCCCCCAGAACGGACCGGCATTACCCGATGGCGTATCGCTGATGGGATATGTCGATAAGGCCGCGCTCCCGCGCCTGTATGCCGGGGCGGATGCTTTTCTGTATCCCGGGATCTACGAGGGGTTCGGGCTTCCCATCATCGAGGCCATGGCCTGCGGCGCGCCGGTGATCACCTCGACCACCGGTGCGGCGCCGGAGGTGGCCGGAGGAGCGGCGATTCTGGTCGACCCTTTCTCCGTGGAAGGCATCGAGGATGGCCTCGAGCAGGCGACCAGGGCCGAGGAGGCAGCTCGGCTACGAGCTCTTGGCCATGAACGGGCCCGCCGGTTCACCTGGAGCGCCGCGGCCGGGGCCACCATCGAGACCTACCGTCGAGCCCTGAATTGAACTAGTTTCCGCCGTTCACATATCTCCTCCCCGGCGTCCACACCAGGCCCGGGGCTACCGAGCCGGTAAATCCTACCGGCTAGACCGAAGGAAGGTGTCATGACCCGTCAGTACGAGGTGGTCTATATCTTCGACAGTGCGCTCGAAGAGGCCGCCATCAACGAGCGCCTCACGCGCTTCAACGCCCTGATACAGAAGGAAGGCATCGAGCCTCCCCAGGTGAACCACTGGGGGAAGCGGACGCTTGCCTATCCGGTCAAGAAGCATGAGACCGGCTACTACGTGGTCGCCAAGTTCGATGCGGAGCCCACTGCCCTGCCGGAGTTTGAGCGGGCCATCAAGCTCGACGACGGCGTGCTCCGGTTCCTCGTGGTCGTCAGCGAGGGAGCCCAGCCGGTGCCGGTGACCGCGGGTAAGAGCGATGAGGAGGACGACGAATGAGGCGCCCGCAGAAGACTTGTGCCATCTGCGAGTCCGGTGTGCGGGTGGTGGACTTCAAGGACGAGCGGACCCTGTCCCGCTTCCTGACTGAGCGCGGCAAGATTCTGCCCAGCCGGCTCTCGGGCACCTGTGCCCGGCACCAACGCCAACTCAGCACCGCCATCAAGCGGGCGCGCATGCTGGCGCTGCTGCCGTACATCAAGGGGTTCGGCGGCT
>JBDTTD010000095.1:0-9193 GCA_039930805.1 Gemmatimonadales bacterium
GTATTGACACGCGCCAGCTGCCGCAGGACATTCAGCCGGCTATTTCGTAACCCATGAGAATGCGTCGAAAGCGAGCTCCCATGTTGAATCACCTCCGGAGGCAAGGAAGCACGGTACTGAGCCTGGTGTCTCTCGGGGCCGGCACGATGATCTCGATTTCATGTGGGGGCGACCCGGCCTCCGTGACCGCCGCTGGCACGATCCAGGTGGCCGCAATCACCGAAGGCACTGATTTCGACGTCGACGGGTACTCAGCCGTGCTGAACAGCCAGATCATTGCGATTGGAAACCTGGACACCATCTGGTTCAGCCAGGTCGAGCCCGGAAACTATCAGGTGACCCTGACCGGCATTGCCGAGAACTGCACCACAGTGGGGAACCCCAGGCCGGTCGAGGTGACCCCTGTCGATACCGTGAAAGCCGAATTCACGGTTACTTGCGACGTGCCAGCTCCCCCGGGTGGCGGCGGCCCAGACCCGCTGTAGTCGAGCGCCTGCCTTCAGGGAGCCTTGAGCTCCCTGATCCAGGCGGTCAACCATTTTCCGGTCCTGGAGATGACGGCCGAGCTGTCGTTGGCCATAAAATCATATCCACCCCTTGCCAGCGATGAATCGGCGTAGGTTCTCGCGGTCCGCGCCCGCGACCGGGCGGCCTGAAGGGCGGTGAGGGACTCTCCGGTTCCGATCCAGAGCAGTCCGTCCGAGGCACGAATGGCGTAGCGCTTGGGGACGCCGAAGCTATCGGGCGCCGCGTATACCCGGGCCAGGAGCGGAATCAGCTTCCGGTCGGTGAAGTAGGAAAGCAAGGTCAGATAGCGTACCCGAAACTCCTCCGTTCCGGCGGCCCGAAAACGCGCTGCCACAGAATCCGCCGCTCCCGCCCCGAGACGTCCCAGGACCCAGGCATCGCCATGGTTGTAGTTCTTGCTCGGGATGCGAGCCAGAATATCGGCCAGCACTGCCGAGTCGCCTTCCACCGCCCGCCGACGCTCCAGCACTATTGCTTGCAGAGAAGGCTCGAGATCCTCGGCTTTGAGACCGGGATCGTTCGGGAAGGGCACCGACCCCGCCGACTCCAGATGCTCCAGCAACCGGGTCGCGCTGTCGGCGTAGGTGCGGCTCCTGAGCTCCGCCAGCCTGGTCAGGGATATCAGCGCCGAGTTCCAGTCCCCTTTGCCCTGCACCGTCAGTCGCATCCTGCGCCAGAGTGGTCCCGCCAGCTTCGTACGCTGGATGGCGCGGACCGAGTCGGCGGCGCTGCTTCCGAGGCGCAGCCCTTCGTGCAGCTCCGAGTAGGTCGCCCGGCCGGGCACGCCGACCCGCACCTGCACCTGGGCCGCGGCCGATTGCCGGCCGGATAAGCAGAAACAGACCAGGCCGGCCAGCAAGACTCTCTGCCTCATGAACTCGATTCCTCGTCTGTTGGAGAAGCGATCAGCCACAGGATGACTGCCAGCAGCATGCCGGCTCCGGATGCCCACAACGCCACCGGGCCACCGCCGGACTGGTACAGCGCGCCGAAGCCGAGCCCGGCGGGGAGTGCTGCGGCCCCGACGAGCGCGTGGTAGGAGCCGAACCCGCGTCCGGTGCGCACCGGCGCCAACCGGGCTACCACGGCCCGCTCTCCAGACTCGGTGAGGCCGGCCACGAGCCCAAGCACCAGGAATACCCCGATCGCTTGCGCCGGACCGAGCGCGGCTCCCAGCCCAAAGGCTCCAAGAGCGAACAACACCCCGCCGGCCGCAACCACTCGGCGCGGTCCCAACCGGTCCGACAGCCAGCCCCCGGGATACGAGCTGAGGGTCCGTACGACATGGAGCCCGGCCCACACGAGCGGAACCACCGCAACCACGACCCCGCGGTCCTGTAGCCGCAGGATGAGGAGTGTCTCAGGAAGTCGGAAGAAGGTGAGGGTGGTCAAGGCGAGGACGGGGGGCCAAAAGCGGGTGGACGGATTGACGGGCGGTCGGACGGTCGGTCGCTCCGGCTGTCCATCGGTCCGCCGGTCCGCCGGTCCGCCCGTCCGCCGCAGCACCACCGCCAGCACCACGAATGCGACCACCCCTGGCACGACACTCCAGCCGATGACGCTGCGAACATCCGCCCCCCGAGTCAGGAGAAACCACGCGGCGAGCGAGCCGAGGACGGCACCGAAGTGGTCTGCTCCACGATGAAATCCGAACGCCCGACCTCGGAGCGGCGGAGGGGTTATCTCCGCGATCAGCGCATCCCGGGGCGGAGTCCTGATGCCTTTCCCGACCCGGTCGATCACCCGAAATCCCACGACCTGCCAGGCCGACCCGGCGAACGAGATCAACGGGCGCACCAACACCGCGGTGGCGTAGCCCCACAAGATCAGCGGGCGGCGCCACCCCGGCCGGTCAGACAGCCGCCCGCTGATCCACTTGACCCCCGACGCCGTGAGCTCCGCGGCACCGTCCAGCAGGCCGAGGACCAGGGGACCGCCACCGAGGCTTCGCGTGACGAAGGCGGGAAGCAGCGGGTAGACCATCTCGCTGGCGAAGTCATTGAACAGGGAGACCAGCGAGAGGCCCTTGACCGCGGGCGGGATTCGGGAAGGACGTTTGGTTTCGCTCTTCCCGTCTTTCCCGTCATTTCCCATAGCGCTCCAGGGTCAGGTTCACGATCCGCTCGATCAGCCTGGGATAGTCCAGACCGGCCGCAGCGGCCGCCATGGCGAACTCGCTGCCCTTCTCTAGGTAGCAGCTGGCATTTACTTCGAGCACGTAGATATCGCCGGTGTCGGTGAGCCGGAGGTCCACCCGCCCGTAGTCCCTGACCCTGAGGGCTCGAAAGGCATCCACCGCCACCTTCTGTAGCCTGGCCCGGAGCTCGTCGGGCAGATTGGCCAGCACGGATTTGGTGCCCTTGTACTCCTTGCTGGTCTCGTCCCATTTGGCCTTGCTGTCGAGAACCTTGGGAACGCCTTCGGGAAAGCCGGTGAAATCGACCTCGATGGGTGGCAACGCCTTCGGCTGGCCGTTGCCCAGCACGCCTACATAGAACTCACGGCCCTCGATGTACTCCTCCGCAAGCGCCGAATCGTTCAGCTCCTTCCGGATCGCCGTCACCCGCTCCATCAGCGCCACCGCATCGTGCACCAGCGACTTGCCTCCGATCCCGAGAGACGAATCGGAACGGAGGGGCTTCACGAACAGCGGCATCCGCAGATTGCCGCCGGTCTCGAACGATCCCTGCTGCTTGGAAAACACGGCGAATCGCGGATAGAGGATTCCGTCGAAGGCGAGCATCTTCTTGGTGAGGCCCTTGTCCTGGCTCAGGTACAGCTCTCCCGGTCCACTCCCGGTGTAGCGCAGCCCCAGGAGGTCGAGCAGGCCGGTGACCGGAATGTCCCCGAAGACGTTGTCGCCGAACATCTCCATGAGATTGAAGACGAGATCCGGTCTGCGGCGCGACAGCCCGGCGATCATGCGTTTGACGTCGCCGTGCGAGCCGAGGACGGAGACCCGGTGCCCCAGGTTGCGCAGCGTCCGCGCTACCTGGGGGACCACGGCCTCGTAGTCCTTGGAGTTTTCGTCTTCGCTGTCGAGATAGGTCAGGACGGTGATGTTCATGCGGTCGGTCCTCTCCGGTTCCGGCCGTTCACTCGGCGAGCCCCATGCCCCAGCTCGCGAGACTCACTGGCAGCCCGCCATACGCCATCACTTCGTCGTGGAAGCGCCGGGCGCGATAGGCACCGCCTTCCCGTTCCCGGTATTCATCGCGCAGGCGCAGCAGCTCCCGCCGGCCGACCGCGTAGCACAGCTGGTAAGTAGGCCAGGCACAATAGCGCCGCACCTCGGCCTCGGCGTTCGAGCGCTCGATCGGGAGGTGTTCGACCATGTAGTCCACCGCCTCGGCCGGACTCATCCCTCGGGTATGGAGACCCACGTCCAGTACCACCCGTACCGCCCGCCACAGGAGATTCACCAGCCGAAACAAGCGGGCCTGATCGCTGAGATAGTACCCGGTCTCGTCCATCAGCTCCTCGGAATAGAGCGCCCAGCCTTCGACCATGATGGGAGTCCAGATGTGGCGACGCACTTCGGAGCTGAGGTCCTGGGCCGTGACCAGCTGGAGATGGTGGCCCGGGTAGGCTTCGTGGGCCACCATGGCCGGGATGCCATGGGTGCAGTGCCCCCGCCGTTGCTGCGCAAACACCTCGGGCGGGAGCGTCGGATCCGGCGCCGTCACGTAGAAGCGGCCGGTGCGATCAGTCAGATAGAGCGGCGGCGGCTCATAGGCCGCGAACGGCACCAGGGAGGCAAGAAATGCCGGAGTAGGCACCACCTCGAGGGGAGCCTCGGGCACAGTCGCGAGGTCGTGCTCAAGCACCCAATTGACCGCCCGGTCGATCTCGTGGCGGTAGGTGGCCAGCAGCTGATCGGCCGGCGGTGCTTCATCCCGCAGCTCCTCAACCAGCACGCGCCACGGGCGCGGATCGAGCCGCCCAGCCAGAGAAACGATCTCCTCGGTGACCTCCTCCTGCAGGTGGAGGCCGTAGCGCCAGAGCTCAGGTGGGCCGGCCATGAGCGCATGCTCGTGATGCAGCCGGCGGGTGAACTGCTCTTCGCCGATGGCGAAGGCGTGCGGATCGGGTGCCGGGTCGATCTCGTCCCGCAGCGCCGCCCCGAACGCGACGAGACTCTGCAGGGTGGTCTGCCCCGCCGTCTTCAGCCGGCCCGCCAGATCCGGCGCCGCGCCGGCAAAGACCGCCACCATCTCCGCGACCAGCTGTCCGCCCCCTCCCAGCATGCTCAGCGCGCTATCGACGAACACCGAGGGCGGTTCGTCGATCGTGTCGCGGGCGCTCTCGAGAAACGCCGGTGCCGCCTCGAGCCGGGCAATCACCGCCGGAACCCGGCTGGGCCGATCGTCTCCGTGCCGCGCCAGGAGGGAATAGAGCCCTTGCAGCAGATGGGAAAGCCAGAAGCCTGGGTTCCGAATGTGAGGACGCTCGTACTCGAGCCGGAAGACGGTGGTGCGCATCTCGCCCAACAGAGCGGTGCGATCGACCTCCTGGTTCAGCTCTTCGGGCTCCAGCTCCTCTACCGCGCCGGTGAGCGACCGAAGCGCCGCCAGGTGTTCCCGCGTGGCATCGGCGTCGAAGCGGCCGAGCCGGGAATCGTGGGCCACCAGCCCGGCGGCGCTGGCCGCCGCGGGATCGAAGTGGTACTTGAGATCCAGATAGGACCGGCAAAGATCGTCGACGGGTGTCACAGAGCCTTAGCTCGCTCCGTGGTCACTTCGCGGTCACCTCGGAATCGTCGCCCAGTGTAGCGCTCCCGCGGAATCCCGCCACCACCACCCCGTTGCCCAGAAGAGAGCCGTCCAGCTGCACCTCACTCAGCTTGGCGTTGCGACCCACGATGGTGTTGCGCAGCCGGCTGCCGGTTATCCTGGTGCCGGCTTCCAGCGATACATTCGGCCCTATCTCGCTCTGTTCGATGGTGACACCATCCTCGATGTAGACCGGATCGTGCATGGTGACCCCGGGGAAGTCCACCCGCCGCGCCGCACCCTTTCGCAGCAGGATCTCATTGGTCTCCAGCAGCGTATCCAGTTTGCCGCAGTCGTACCAGCCGCCCACCTCGGCGGTGAGGATCCGCTTCTTGTGCTCGATCATCCACTGGAAGGCGTCGGTCAGATACCACTCGCCCTTGTTGGCCGGGTTAGCGAGCACGTAGTCGATTCCCTGCCACAGGCTGTCCACTGAGCGGATATAGTAGAGCCCGATGTTGGCGAGCTTGGAGATCGGGGTGGACGGCTTCTCCACAATGCGCGTCATGTACCCCTGCGCATCGGTGACCACCACGCCGAAACGCTGGTAGTCCTCCACTTCCTTGGCCCAGATTATCCCGTCGGCATCGGTTCGGTTGATCAGCGTGAGGTCGGCCTCGAACACCGTATCCACGAAGATGATCAGCACCGGCCCTTTTACGTAGGAACGCGCCAGGTTCACCGCGCCCGCGGTGCCATCCTGCACTTTCTGCTCGATGAAGCGGGACGGGGTCTTGTACCGGGCCCGGGCGAAGTCCTCCACCTGTTCCTTGAGGTGACCGGTGATGAAGATCAGCTCGGTCACGTCCAGCCCCTTGAGCCGGTCCATGACCCAGTCCATCACCGGCCGGCCAGCCACCTTCAGCATCGGCTTGGGCACCAGGTGGGTATGGGGACGAAGCCGGCTGCCTTTGCCTGCCAGGGGAATGATTACTTGCATCTCAGCCTCTTCCATAGCGGTCTTGGAGGCGGACCAGGTCGTCGAGCTCCGGCGTGGAGGCCTCGAGAACGTCGCTGTCCACTATCGCCTCGATCTGGTGAATGAGCTTTGCGGGAATGTGGACGGACTCACCGGCCTTGAACGGACGGGATACGAGCTTGTCGCCCGTCTGGGTCCGGAGGGTGAGCTCGCCCGAGAGCAGGTGCATCGTCTCGTCCTTCCGGTTGTGATATTGAAGACTGAGCACGTGTCCCGCCTTCACATGGAGAATCTTCCCCACGTAACGATCGGTGCGGGCCCAGATCAGCTCGTAACCCCACGGCTTATCAACCCGGTACGGCAGGTCGGGCACTTAGCCCTCCACGTAGGTGAGTTCGTACGACGAGGGAGTCGTGATGCAGGCGTGAACGCAGACGCCGCAGCCGACGCACCCCTCATGCCGGATGACGGGATGTCCACCCGCATCGATGGTGAGGGCCGCTTCGCCCACCGGACAGGCGTCGGCGCAGACCCGGCACGGGGTCCCGCGAAAGGTGAGGCAGCGCTCCGGATGCAGCTCCAGGACGCCGAGGCGGTAGCCGGCCCAGCCATGCTCGGGAACCGTGAGCGCCGGCGTGGGACAGGCGGCGGCGCAGGGCATGGTCGGACAGGCGATACAGGGCTCGCTTACCGGATCGAGGTAGGGCGTACCCGCGGCAAGGCCGCCATTGGTCCCCACTTTGATGAGCGCATGCGGGGGACACGCCTCGATGCAGGCGCCGCAGCGGGTGCAGGCGGCCAGAAATCCGATCTCCGGTAATGCGCCTGGAGGCCGAAAGTAGCGCCGGGAGATGACGCGGTTCTCGGTGTGGGCCATGAGACGCTCGAGCCAGTCGCCCAGCGCGGAGCGCAGCAGACTACGGCGAGTTGAATCGAACGGCGTCAGCATTCGGTGGAAATATGGCGGGGCAGCGGGGCAGATGGGCAGTGGGGCAGTAACGTTCGTCTCGGCATTTTCGCAGATTTGAAATGGGATTGTTCGACTGCCCTGCCGCCCCGCTGCCCCGCGGCCCCGCTTTCAAAACGCTGGCTCGAAGCTGAAGGTCCAGCGAAAGGCCACCTCATCGTCGCCCGGGGAGCGGTCCTGGGCCAACTCCGGGCGGCTGACAAAGAGCGGCAAGTCGAACCGGGTGGTGAACCTGGTGTCGCCGATCCGGTGATCGGCCCGGAAGCCGATGCCTGCATCGCCGAGGAGCTCGTTCGAGAGCGTCGGGTCACTGCCATCGAAGGTGCGGGCCAGGTCGCCGAAAGCGGCGAGCGCGATCCGGCTGAAGAGCCGGGCGGTGGGCCGGGCCAACAGCGTCTGATCGACCTCGAGATTGAACGCAACGACGCCGGCGGCGGAAAGGTGCTGGTCTACTCCGCGGAGCCCCGCGCCGCCGGGCGAGTGATAGTGAAAGTCTTCGCCCACGAGGAGAGAGCCCCGGGAACGAAGGAACGGGTTGTTCAGCTGCTGGAGCGGATCACCGCCCTGGAGGTAGATCTGGCGCTGCTTGGCCGCTGCGTGGTCTCCGCTGGCGACCCCGGCGAACACCCGGGCGGCGAGGTTCCGCTTGGGGCCGAGCGCCCGCCGTGCGGTGGCGTCGAGCGACCCGCGGAAGTAGAAGGGGTCGAGCTCCGGCCGGCCGCTGGCGGCGAGCCCCTGGCGATTGTACGCCAGCCCACCACCGATCGAGCTGTTTAATGAAAGCCGCCACTTGCCGGTTTCGGTGGCCACCCCGCCAAGGGTCTGTAGCTCAACGGTTCCCACATCGTCATACAAGCCCCGGTCCAGGTAGCGGGAGTCGTCAGTAGCTACCCACTGGAATCTGAGAGACCGACTCCAGGTCGGGCCGAACGCCAGGTGCTCGCGACGGCTCCAATCGACCGCGGCGGTGATGCCGTAGCGACCCTCGACATTGAAAACGTCCAGCGTCTGCGATGCGTTCGGCGCCCGCAGCAACACCGGGTTCCTCAGCCGAAAGAAGAAATCGGCATCCTTCACGTCGAGGTCCGAGCCCAACCCTGTCCCTATGCTCGCCAGCGCCACGTTCTGCTCGAAACGGCCCATGTAGTCGTCTCGCCGCCGGACACCCAGGGTCACGCCCCCGGCATCGTTGTACCAGGCGGTAGGCTGCCATCCAATCGTGAGCCGGTCGCGGCGCGAGCGGGTCGAGAAGTAGGGATGGAAGTAGTTGTGGACCCCGGAGTTCGAGGCGAAGACCGTCGACAGAAACCCACCTACCCGCCGGCGATTGTTCAGCATGTTCCAGTCATGCGCCCGCACCCGCGGGTCGAGCACCACCTGCTTCGGCTTGCTTGCGGTGGGAACGTCCACCCACTCCCGCTCAGCGAGCCCCTCACTGCGTACGACACCTGTGTCCCGTTGGGCGATCACCATGACTTCCACCGGAAGTCGTCCCTCGGCCTTACGCAGCACCTCGACCCGGGTGATCCAGCCGTTCGTACCGCTGCCCCGCTGACCCGCTGCCCCGCTGACCCGCACCTTCCCAATCGCATAGTCATACAGCTCGACCGCGTGTAAGCCCTGCCCGAACAAGGTGGACAGATCGCGCTTGGACACCTCCTCGGCCACGGCCCGAAATACCGCCTCATCCACGTGCCTGAGCTTCCAGCGGTCGTAGTAGGTCCGCAGGATGCGCTGCATCGTTGCGTCGCCCACGGCGTGGCGCAGCTGGTGAAGGAACAGCTCGCCCCGGCTGTAGATCGAGGTGTTGTAGGAGACGAAGTCGCGGTACGCCTCGCTCACCAGACTGGTCGGCTCGGAATAGGCATCGAGATCCAGCTCGAGGATACCGGCCTCGTTCTGCTCGTAGCCACCGGTCCGGCCCAGCGTCTCCCAGAACCAGGTGGTCTGAAAGCTGGTGAACCCCTCGTCCAGCCAGCCTTCGCGCCACTCGTTGTTAGCCAGAAT
>JBDTTD010000096.1:0-9142 GCA_039930805.1 Gemmatimonadales bacterium
CTTCCCGTTCCGGACCCGAACGGAAGTCGCTGTTGCAGTGGGTTGCAGCGCCTCGCCTGCCACCAGCTTCCCGTTGCTCCGGATGCCCTCGGTGAAGGCAAAGTACTCTCCCATAATTGCTTCCAACTCCGCCTGTGGCTTCGACTCCCACGCTTTCTCGTTCTCGTAGATCAGGCACAGGTAACGCATGGTATCCTCCAGATGGTGTTTGAGTGACTCCCGACAAGTAGTCGTTCAGGCCGGCCAGGAATCGACATGGGGCTCCATTCGGGCCTACGGGCAGGGCATGCTCGGCGTTTCAATCTCAGCGGCCGCCTGCCGGCAAGTTCTTTTCCAGGTAGTTCGTGAGCAGGGAAAACAAGTGAAGCCCGGTCCCTTCGCCCTCGCAGATGCAGTGGCTTCGGTTGGGGTAGGTCATCATCGTGAACGGCCGGTTGGCGGCGACAAGGGCGTTGATCAGCCGCTCGGTTGACTGATAGTGGACGTTGTCGTCGCCCGAGCCGTGCACCACCAGCAGGTTGCCCCGGAGCTTGTCGGCGTAGGTGAGAGAAGATCCCTCCTTATAGTCCGCCTCGTTCTGCTGCGGCAGCCCATAGTACCGCTCCTGGTAAATCGTATCGTAGAGCCGGATGTCGGCCATGGGTGCCACGGCCATTCCGGTGTGATAGAGCTCGGGATAGCGGAACAGCAGGTTGAGCGTCGAGGAGCCCCCGCCGCTCCACCCCCACACGCCTATCCTGGTCGAGTCCACCCAGCGCCAGCTCCGCATGTTCCGAAGCGCTGCAGCCTGGTCGCCCGAGCTGATGGTGCCGAGCTTCCGGTACACCACCTTCCGGAATGCGCGGCCCCGCGGCGCCGGGGTGCCACGGTTGTCGAGCGAGGCGACGACATAGCCGTGCTGAGTCAGCAAGAGATGCCAGAGATAGCTGCCGCCACCCCAACGGTCGAGAACTGTCTGCGAGGCCGGCTCTCCGTAGACGTGAAAGAAGACTGGATAGCGCTTGGTTGAGTCGAAGCCGGCCGGCTTCATCACCCAGCCATCGAGCTGAAGGCCGGCGCCCGCTGGAACCTTGACGAAGCCGGCCGGCCCCCGCCCGAGACGGGCGACGGCCAAGCGGAGCCTGTCGTTCGTCACCAGCGTCCGGACGACCTTGTGGTCGGGCAGGCTCACCATATCCACCGCGGGCGGCGTGTCGAAGGACGAATAGGTATGAATCGCCCACCGGCCATCCCGAGAGATCTGGTAGAGGTGATAGCCCCCCTGATCCTTCGGCGTGATTCGCTCCACCTTGCCCCGGCCATCCAGCCGGCTCCGGTAAAGAAAGAGTCGGGTGGCGTTCCCCGGTGAGGCGGTGTAGTAGATCCAGCCTCTGGCCGAATCCACCCCGGTCACCACCGGCTCGCCGAAGGCCGCCGCCGGAGCGTGCAGGTCGAACGCCCCCTTGGTGACCAGTCTCAGCTTCTTTCCGTCACGCGATACCATGTAAAGGTGCCGCCACCCGTCCCGCTCGCTGATCCAGGTGAAGCTCTTGCCGCCGTCCACCCAGCGGAGGTCGTTGACTACGTCGGTCCAGGCGCTGTCGCGCTCGACCAGGACGCTCTTGACCCGGCCGGTGCTCGCGTCGCCCAGCATCACGTTGTTGGTATTCTGGAGCCGGTTGAGCTGCTGCAGCACCACCTCATTCGAGCTGGCCGCCCAGTCCATCCGGGCGATGTAGTTGTCTCGCGGATCCCCCGGCACCTGGAGCCAGGCGGTGTTCCCACCTTCGGCGCTGACCACGCCCACCCGGCCGGCCGAGTTGGTGGTGCCGGTCTTGGGGTATTGGACCGGGATGGTGAAGGAGTAGAGCGAGTCGGTGTCGTTGATCAAAAGGAAGTCACGTATTCCGGAGGCATCGAGCTGCCAGTAGGCGATGCGGCGCCCGTCGGGACTCCAGCGGAACCCGTCGCGCAGGCTCAGCTCCTCCTCGTATACCCAATCGAAGGTGCCGTT
Source organism: Gemmatimonadales bacterium (assembly GCA_039930805.1). Lineage (GTDB taxonomy): Bacteria > Gemmatimonadota > Gemmatimonadetes > Gemmatimonadales > GWC2-71-9 > CAVVWJ01. The sequence goes on from JBDTTD010000096.1 coordinate 1,994, forward strand.
GATGATGGTGCGGGACCCATCGCGGGTAAGCTGGGTGATGCGGCCGTCGCCGAGGTTCTCGACGTAGAGGTTGTTCTCCCTGACGTAGGCAACCCGCCCGCCGTCGGGTGCGAACTTGGCGAACATGAGAGTGGAAGGCTTCGCGCCCGGGCCGCCGAGCTGGCGCAGCCGCCCGCTAGCCAGTTCCAGGGTCCAGAAGTCTCCCCGGGTGTTCTCTCGCCACACCTTCCTGGAGTTGGTGAACACGAGTAGCCGCTTGCCATCGGGTGAGACGCTGTAGTCCTCCACGGCCAGGGGCACCGAGTCGCCCTGGGGGACGAGCCGGCTGGCCGGAACCCACACCTCACTCCGGCCGGTGGCGGCGTCGTAGCGGACCAGTGACCTGCCTGCCGGGCTGGCGCTATCGGTCTCCAGCCTCACGTACGCCGCGGCGTTCTCCAGCCAGCGAACCGGGCCGAGCCGCTCAGGGAAGAACTCCTGCGAGCCGAAGATCCGTTGGAGAGAGAGCAGCGAGGAGTCGGGCTGCTGGGCCGAGATCGTCGAAAACCATACTATGGTAAAGGCGAACAGGGCGGTCAGAGGTCTGGCGTTGGACATGAAGGCTCCAGAAACGGTTGATCTCAGCTGCAGTGGGGGGATCGCTAGGGGACACAGGTCGTCGGCGTGATTGGGCTTCCGGCCGAGTGGCCCTGGATCCGGGTCTCCTTGCCGTTCGTGCTGATAACGATGTGGTCGCCATCGGCGTCGGTCTTCTCGGTCCGGCCCTCGGCCTCGTCATCCTGGTCGGTGCGGTAGATCAGGGTCGCCGGCTTCCGGTCGCAATAGCGGGCGAGGGTGCTGGCGTCCGGGAGGTAGGTGCCGTTGAAGTTTTCCCGCCCCGACGACACCACGACGAAGTCGGGATCCACCGCCGCGATGAACGGGAGCGTGCTGGACGTCTCACTGCCGTGGTGCCCGATCTTGAGGACGGTGGAACGAATCTGGCCGGCACCCACCGAGTCGAGCAGGAACCGCTCGGCGTACTGGGCCAGGTCGGGTGCATCTTCCCGATCCTTTCCTTCGGCGTCTCCCATGAAGAGGATGCTCTGGGTTCCATACCGGATCCGAAACACGATGGAGGCGTTGTTCTCCCGGGTGTTCGCCTGGGTACCGAACCCGCTCGTGCGTCCGGTGTAGGCGTAGAGAATGCGCACCTCCAGCTCGCTACCCCACTCTGGCTGACCCAGGGCGCTGCGACCGATGTGGCGCACCGTCGACTGGCCCTTGTAGGTCTCCCGCCCTACCCGGGCAAGGAAGCTCGACCACCGGGTACCGCTCTTGGGATAGCCCGAGTCATAAAACTCCCGGACCTCGAGGCTGTCCATGATGCCCAGGGCGCCGGGAAAATGATCGACATGAGGATGGGTGATGATCAGGGCGTCGATCGGAGCCCGGGTATAGGCCTGGTTCAGCACGTATAGCAGCAGCTTGTTGTCGGGCAGGTACCGGTTCGGCCCGCCATCCACGATGATGTTGTAGCCCTCGTAGCGCCCGTTGCCCGGGATGTTGTCGTCGAAGGTGTGGATCCAGATCCCGTCGCCCTGGCCCACGTCCACCACGTGAATCTCCAGCCAGGCGTCGTCGCGGTCCCCGACTCCGGGCGTGGCTGGTGGTGCCGCGACCATCTCGAGGAACTTCTTGGCTGCCCAGCCGGTCCTACCGTCCTCAAGCTGGACGTTGCGCCAGTAGGGCGCGCTGCCGACGGCTTTGACCCGAGTGCCGGAGGTCAGGCAGGCGATGGACGGTGCGGAGCTCTGGGGACGGGCGCGAACAGCAAGGCAGGAGGATACGTCGGCGATGACGGCAAACTCGACTGGTGTCTGCCCCGTTGCGGCGGTCAGCGGGGCGACTGAGCCCAGCACCACCAGGAACTGGCGTACTGTGCTGCGGCGTTCAATCAATACTTGCTACGCCGAAAGGCCTGCAGCTTGGCGTCCAGATCCGGAGGCTCGGTCTGGATGATCTTCCCCCAGGGATTGACGTAGATCCGGACGGACTGAGCTCCCTGTATCCGAGTCGGTGCGAAGGCAAACCGCCATACCGGTGGGTCGGTGCGCAGCCGTGCCAGACCATGCCATTGGATTCGGGTCTGCTGGGTTCCCATCTGGGGAGGTGGGGCGCCCAGCAGTTCCCCGACGCTGTTATAGGCTATCGCCCAGGACGCCGCTGTCACCAGCAGCGCCACGAAGGCCACGATGAGAAGGTACCAGAACAGGCGTGCCACGCTACCTCCCCGCGTTCAGGCACTCGCGCGGTCTCGAGAGCTCCAGGCTGGATGGGGCAGTTGCAATATGGGGGCTGGGCCGAAGGGGCGAAACCTCCGCCCTTCCTCGGCCGAGCGAGGTCACTTTCGGGGCTTACAGTAGGGCGCGCCCTCATGTTGTACGCCGGTGGTATCCGGAGGGAGCGACTCTGGTGTGCCGATGTAGATGTAGCAGATGGCGCCGGGGAACGAGACATGGGTTGCGGATGCTGACCACCCCTTGGCCGAGCCGTTCAGGATGGTCACCGTGATGCCGGTGGACGGATAGTACTGGGTGCCAAGCTGGGAGATGGAGTTCGCGTAGGTGGTGTGATCCGAGAAGTAGGCTTCCTGATTGGTCGCGAGGTTCCGCAGATCGGATCTCATCCCAGCTAATCGCGCATTCTCCTGGGGCGTCGCTGTATATACTTCGCCCCGGGCCAGGGTGGATCGACGCCGCTCGCCTTGCAACGCCGGGCCGATGTCATGCACCCCGACAATTCTCCACCTCGAGTCCTGCCTGGCCAGCTGCACCGCGACCTGGGCGGGTACGGTGTCCGGCCCGACTTCGACATACACGGGCACGAACGCCGTCCGGCCGCTGATCTGGGCCTTACCCCGACCACGAACCCCCATCCCGGTGCCCAGCAGCTGGGTGCTCAACACCGTGGCCGTCAGGTGGCCGTCTCTGGACGTGTCCGGTGGGGACGTGAATATGGGAGCGAGGCGCCGGCCGAGCAGGTCCCCGCTACCGGTCCCCGTGAGGGCCCGCATGGTGTTGTAAGGATCGGGGTCGGTGGCACGGATGTCCGCTACCACCTGCGATTCCAGTGCCTTGAGGTCCACCTGATCGTAGAACTCGGCCCGATTGCGATCGCGCAGCGCCTTACCCGCCCTGCGTACCACGGACTCCGGGCTGTCTCCCATGCGGGAGCACGCACCCATCCCGCAGGCCACCAGCACCAGGGCGGCTTTCGCGAGCCGAGTTGTCAGATGCATGGTCGCACTCGGCGTCGGAGTGCTCCAGGTAGGGTAGCGGCTCGCCCCCGGGAGGAACGCCGCGCGCGACGGACTCATCATCGGGCTCCTGGGGATGTCGTAGGTGGGACAGTTGCAATATGGGGGCTGGGCCGGAGGGGCGAAACCTTCGCTACCGGTGACCGGTCTGATGGAGGCGGGCGGGCGGCAGATCTGACCTCATGGGCCGGCGTGCCGGAGGACCGTCCCGAGGCGATCTTTATGTCAGTCCAGAGGCCCTTGAAGTTGGTGATCGTGGGATGGATCTCATCGCCGATCCGTCTCCGACATCTCATGCAACATGGTGGGATAGGCAGTCGGTCCCAGGTCGACGGGCTGGGGCACCTCCAGCACCTCATCCTCCGCTGTCACGAACGTCCGTTCGTCGGGACCAGCATGCACCACACCGAATCCGGTGAAGCCGCCGAAGGCCGGCAGGATCATGCGGTGCTGGCCAACCAGAAAGCAGGGTAGTGTCTCGCGCTGTAGCCCTCGGCCCACCAGCGTGATTGCGGGGTGCACATGTCCCGCAAGCCCGTACGCGCCCTCCTCGTCCACCGGCTCGTGACGGAAGACGAACGGCGGCACAAATGCCGGGGCATTCACGCAGTTGATCTGGAGGTCCTTCGGTGGATCGCCGGCGTGCCGGTCGTGATTGCCGCGCACGAGGAGAATCTCGAACGTGCCGGCCATGCTCCGCCACCGGCGCAGCTCGGCGAGTGTATGAGAGGCGACCCGGCCGGCCTTGGCGTGGAAGAGGTCTCCCAGCACTACCATCCGCCGGGCACCGGTCCGCTGCAGCGCACTGTCCAGCCGGGCCAGGTCGTCGCTGGTGGTTCCGATAGGAATGGGGATTCCAGCTGCGCGGAAGGTGGAGGCCTTGCCCCAGTGCAGGTCGGCCACCACCAGCGTGCTGGTGCCGGGCCAGTAGAGCGCCCGCTCGCTCATCAGGCGCACTTCCTCCCCCGCCAACGTCAGACTCACATCGGTCATCGAAATCCTCTGCCGCTCCCGCGTCCGAATCGAATGTTTCCGTTGCCCTTGTCTGCTGCCCGCTCCAACGGTGCCGCCAGCCGCCGTACCCGATCGAGGAACTTCTCCGAGCTCACCTGCTCCCGGGTGCGGTCCACCAGCAGCGCGAACGCCAGCGGAGTGGGCCGCTCGACCTCACTAATTACTACCCTGCCACCGGCAATTCGCTCCAGCGTGCGCCCCAGCCGGCTGCGTTCCAGCTGGCGCTCCAACACCTCGCGGTGGGCCTGAAACAGAAGGAGGTTATCGGGATCGTAGCGGGCGAACACGTCGTAGAGAAGCCCGCTCGAGGCCTGGACCTGCTTCACACTCTTGTTGCTGCCGGGGTACCCCTGGAAGATAAGCCCGGCCACTCGGGCGATCTCCCGGAACTGGCGGCGGGCCAGCTCGGCCGCGTTGAGGCTGGCGGGGATGTCGTACAGCAGGTTCTCGGGTGACACCAACCCCACTTCAAGCGCCTCCTCCAGCAGGGCCGGCTCGGGCGACAACAGCTCGAAGCCGTAGTCGTTGGCCGCCAGGGTAAAGGTGATCGGGTCGAGCTGCGCCAGCCGGTAGGCGAACAGGGCCGCCAGTCCCTCGTGCACCAGCCTGCCTTCCACCGGATAGAAGAAGAGGTGATGCCCCTCGCGGGTGCGCACCCGCTCGATGAGCAGCTCTTCCGGCGCCGGCAGCCGCGACCACCTGGCCTGGAGCTCCAGGATCGGCCGCAACGCTGTCATCTCCGCTCCCTCGAACACCCCGCGGCGCGCCTGGTCCAGCTTCGCCCGTACCGCCGCCGCGAGCTCAGGTGAGAGTGCCAGCCGGGCTCCGGTCCAATGGGGCACCACTGATGTCGGCTCGTCGGACTTCCGGACCCAGGCGATCATGTCTCGCACCCGGACGAACTTCAACCTTCGTCCCGCAAAGGTGAAGACGTCACCCGGGCGCAGCCGGGCGATGAAGTTCTCCTCCACGGTGCCCACGGTCTTTCCGCGGACGAACTTTACCTTCATCGCCGCTTCGCTCACGATCGTGCCGATGGACATCCGGTGCCGCATGGCCGCCATCCGGTCGCGGATGACGTAGAGCCCATCGCGCTCGATCACCTTGTTGTACTCGGGATACGCGCCGAGCGCCTGGCCGCCGTGGGAAACGAAGTCCATCACCCAGCGCCATTGAGCATCGCTGAGATTCCGAAACGAGCGTGTAGTGCGCACCTCGGCTAACAGCTCCTCGGGACGGAATCCTCCTCCCACCGCGATGGTGACGGCGTGCTGGGCCAGCAGGTCGAGCGGCTGCTCGACCGGAGGCCGGGACTCGATGGCGCCTGTGCCGAGAGCATCGCGAGCGGCGGCCACGTCCAGCAGCTCCAGCGCGTTGACCGGGACGCAGGTGAGCCGGCTGACCGCTCCGGGCTGGTGGCCACTCCGGCCCGCGCGCTGGATCAAGCGCCCCACTGCCTTGGGGCTTCCGATCTGAAGCACCCGGTCCACCGGGGTGAAGTCCACGCCGAGGTCGAGGGTGGAGGTGCATACCACGCAGCGAAGCCGGCCATCACGGATGCCGTCTTCGACCCACTCGCGGGTATTCCGGTCCATCGAGCCGTGGTGCAGGGCGATTACGCCGGCCCAATCGGGGCACGCAGCGAGCAGGGCCTGGAACCAGAGCTCCGCGGTGGCGCGGGTGTTGGTGAACACCAGCGTCGTCTTGCCCTCTTCGATGGCGCGGACCACGTCGGGCACCATGCGCAGGCCGATCTGCCCTGACCAGGGAAACCGCTCGACCGTCTCGGGAATGAGCGAATCGACATCCAGCGCCTTGGGGACCAGTCCGCGGGTGATGCGGCCCTGGGCACTGACGCCGAGCAGGGTATCACGCGCCGTCTCGAGATTACCGAGCGTGGCCGAGAGGCCCCAGGTGCGAAGCGTGGGCCGCCACCGGCGGAGCCGGGCCAGAGCCAGCTCGGTCTGCACGCCTCGCTTCGACGCCATGAGCTCGTGCCACTCGTCCACCACCACCAGCTCGAGGTGTTCGAAGAGGGAAGCTGCGTCGGTGCGGGTGAGCAGCAGCGTCAGGCTCTCGGGTGTGGTGACCAATGCGGTAGGGAGGCACCTGCTCTGGCGGGCGCGAACCGCAGGAGCCGTATCTCCGGTGCGCGATTCGATGGTCCAGGGAAGTCCGAGGTCCTCGATCGGTGCGCGAAGCGCGTCTTCGGTGTCCACAGCAAGTGCGCGAAGAGGGGTGATCCACAGGGTACGAAGTGGCGCTGCTGTCCGGCGTTGCTGCCCCGCTGCCCCGCTGCCCCGCTTACCCTCTGGATAATCCCTCAGCCACTCCAGGACTGGCCCGATCCAGGCTGCGTATGTCTTTCCCGTTCCAGTAGCGGCGTGGATCAGGCCGCTCTCGCCAGCGAGATATGCCTGCCAGACCTCCTCTTGAAAGGTGAAGGGTTCCCAGCCCTGTGAAGCAAACCAGGCGCGGACGCAATCGAGCGGCTCGCGGCCGGTGCAGTCGATGGTAGGAGTTGGTGTAGCCGGCTTCGGCGGGGCGGCAGCGGCCTCCGCGGATTTTCCGGCCCGCTTCTTCGCCGCTCGGGCGCGACGGAGATCGACCGCCAGTGCGGAGCCACCGCGGCGGGATCCGCCGGCTATGCTCTCATCATCCGTCATATTGACACGACCACGGGCGGGGGTGGGTGCCGGACGATCATTGATCGGTGATGGCCGCGATGTAGCGACCCGCGGATGCGTCCAGCACCTGCTTCGCGTCGCGCAAAATGTTCTGGCCGAACCACGCCCCGTAGATCTGATCGAACTGATATGGTTCTACCGCCTCCACGA
>JBDTTD010000097.1:0-9132 GCA_039930805.1 Gemmatimonadales bacterium
GGGACAGCGGGGCAGCGGGGCAGCAAGCCACACAACTGGACTGGGGCGCAGCAGGGTACTGGGAGAGGTCGAGCGAAGTTGGTACACGAAGCGCTAAACAGGTTCGACGACGGAGTCGGGGGCCTCTAATCTGGAAGCATGAGCGCGCCGCCGAAGACAGTTGCCCTAACGGGTATCAACGAAGGGAAACGCCACGAACGGCTCAAGTCGTGGGTCGCTTGCCACGAACTCGCACTGGCCGTTTATCGAATAACTCGAGCCTGGCCGACAACGGAACAATACGGCCTCATATCGCAGGCAAGGCGGGCATCCTACTCTGCGTCTGCAAACATCGCCGAAGGTTCGGCTAAGCGTGGCAGTCGCGAGTTCAGACGATTTTTAGACATCAGTCTGGGCTGGCTCTCCGAGCTCTGCTACATACTCCTGCTGGCGCGTGATCTAGGGTATCTGAAACCAGAGGAATGGGGAGAGATCGAGGCTTTACGTGATCACGCTGGCCGTCTCACTTGGGGTCTATACAGAGCTATTGTCAGCAAGCCGTCTCGGGTGTAGTGCTGCCCCGCTGCCCCGCTGCCCCGCTGCCCCGCTGCCCCGCTGCCCCGCTGCCCCGCCCTCACGTCCTCACCTTCGCCAGCAGTACCAGACCCCCGAAGAGAAAGATCACATTGGGGAACCAGGCTGCTACCAGCGGATTGATCACGCCACCGGCACCGATTGCCTTCGTCAGCTGGGTGAGAAGCAGAAAGATCAACGCGATCGCCAGGCTGATGGCCACGCCACCGGCGGGCCCGGCACGGGGGGTGGTAACCGCCAGCGGTGCCCCGAACAAGGCGATAATGAGGCAGGTGGCCGGTAGGGCGAGCTTCAGTGCCTGCTCCACGATCAGCTTGTTGGCGTCATTTCCCGAGCGCTTGAGCGCATCGATATAGCGGCCCAGCTCGGCAAACCGCATCTCGTCAGGCCCTTTCGATTCCGCCAGCAGGTCAGCGGGCGATTGCCGCAGCGCCCGGAGCCGCATTGAACGGAAGCTGAAGGTGGCCTGCTGGCCCGGACCCGCGATGACCCGGCTGGCTCCGGTCCGAAGCCGCCATACCTGCAGCGAATCGTCGTAGGTAGCGCTATCGGCGGTGAGCACCAGGCCAGGGTAGTCGAGTCCGGTTCCCTGTCTTTCGAACATCACCTGCTTGAGCTGGCGGTTGGCGACGTCGAGCGAGCGGACGGTGTAGACCCAGCCCGCGTCTCCGCTGTACACGAAGTTGAAACGGGCTCGGGTCGGACGAGCCTGCTTGGCCTTCTGGATCTCGAGCTGGCGCGATGTGGCCCAGGGCGACAGCTCACCCACCCCGAAGGCCAACACCGACGCGAGGCCCGCCGCAATGAACAGGGGTCGCATCAGACGGTGGAAGCTCTGTCCGCCGGCTTTTGCGGCCGTCAGCTCGGAGTGCCGGCCCATCCCGCCAACGGTGAACACCGTGGCCAGGAGGACCGCCGCGGGCATGACCAGGAACGCATACTCGGGGATGGCATACACGTAGCTGATCAGGATCTCATGCATGGAGAGACCCCGATCCAGCAGCTTGCTCAGCATGTCGGTCAGGTTGAAAAAGATCGCGATCAGCGGAAGGCCCAGCGCCGCCATGACGAAAAGCCGGAGCCAGGTACCGAGGACGTAGCGGTCGAGGTGCCGCAGTCCATGACCGGCCAGATTGCGCCTGAGTCCGCGCACTGCCTTCACCAGTACGGTGCGGATCACCGGAAGACCTTCCTGCGCAACCGCAGGAAGAAATTAGCCAGCGCCTCGAGCACTTCCCGCAGATCTCCACCGCGGGTGGATCCGGATTGACGGCTCACCCACAGCAAGCCAAATACGCCAAGGACGGTCAGCACGATGTTAGGCGCCCACATGGCGAACCAGGGAGTCACATGGCCGCGGTCGGCCAGGCTCTCACCCGCCGTGAGCCCGATGTAATGGATGGCGAAAATCAGGGTGCCGCCCCCGATCACCAGGCCGATTCCCCCCCGCGGGAAGCGCAGGGCCAGCACCACCCCGATGATCACGAAGGTGATACACGCCATACTGATGGCCCATTTCTTATGGACCTCCACGGCAAAGCGATCGGCCCGGCGGTCGGCTTCCCGGACCCGGTCGGCGGCGGATGCCACCTCGGACCAGTTGGAGAGCGGTAGCCTTCCTCGCTGCGCTACGGGAAGTTTGGGCGATTGAACCGGTTCTCGCGGCGGGGGCGCCTGGACCGGTCCCGGTGGGCTGGGGGTGGGGACCTTTCTCCCTCCGGCGCGCTCGGGAACCTGTGCGGGCGCTTGAGCTTCGGCCGTCCCCGGTAGGATGAGCTTCTGGACCGACTTGAACCAGTTGCAGAATCCGCCGCCGGTCGAATCCGGGTGCTCCACCGGCAGGCGCGGAATCGGGGGAAGCGCCAGCAAGGCGCGCAGGTCGTGGACCACCAGCTCCGTCCGTTCCCGCCTGGCCTCCACCTGCTCCCGCTTGGCTTCGTGCACGACGTCCAGCATCTCGCAAGTGCTCATCTCGCGGTCGCCCCGGATGGATTCGCTGGTGTTCCGCTGGAGCTCGTCGTACACGTTTTTCACCCTGATGTCGTTCACCGTGAAGTAGGTGAGCTGAAATCTGGTAGGCTCGGCGGGCCGGTACTGGTGGATCGACCCGTCGTACAGGCGCAAGCTCAGATCGGTTTGCCCCTCGGCGTACGCCATGGAACCGCTGTCTGCGTAAATGATTCGGCGGCTCGCCTCGCCTCCAACATCATAGATCGTCACCCCCTTCAAGCGCCCGGTCGCCGCGTCGATCCGGCTGGCCCGGATGAAGTACTTGGAAGGGGGGACTTCGTTGATGACCTGCTCCCGCAGGCCGAAGGCGGCCTTCTTCCGCCCGATGTCGATGAGCAGGGAGCGCAGACGGGCATTGCTCCGGGGCAGGACCTGATCTACGAACGCCAGGTTGAAGAACGCCATACAAACGCCCCAGACGAGCACCGGGGCAATGATCTGATACACGCTTATCCCGTTCGCCCGCATGGCGGTGATCTCGTTGTCGGCGGCGAGATGGCTGAAGGTGAAGAGCACGGCCAGGAGTACCGCCATCGGGAGCGTCATGGCGACGATGAACGGCAGACTGAGGACGAACACCTCGGTGATGACGGACCAGGGCAGCCCCTTGCCCACCAGGGCACCAAACTTCTTGGCCACCTGGCTGATCAGCATGAAGCCAGTCAGGGCCGCGAGGGCGAAGAAAAACGGTGCCACCAGCTGCCGCAGGAGATAGCGATGGAGCAGGCGCAAGTTATATTCCTCGATCCACTTCTCTCAAGCTCCTATATCGTTGCACTTCGCTAGAGTGGCGCGCTCTCTCGTCGCCCTGTTCTGCCTTGCTGCGCTTCCCCGGCTGACAGCCGCCCAGGCCCCAGCCGACACAACTTTCGGTGTTCGGCTTGTTTCCCCGGTGACTTCGCTGTCACTCCGGGAGCCGCTGGCTCTCCGCGCCCCCTGGCTCGGGGCACCCCGGCTGACGCCCGCCCTGAGGGCCCTCGCCTGGGACAGCGCCATGACGGCCGCTCTGGATTCGGCCCGGGTAGAGCGGACCGCCGCGCTCCGCAACCTTACCCTCTACGGCCAGGCGATTCGGGACGAGATCCCGGAGGGCGCGGAGACCCCCGGTCAGCGGCGGGCTGTGCTGGGCCTCTCTCCGAAGTATGCCGACCTCGCCCTCGACGGCCAAGTCAGACTGGAGCTTCGGACCGATCGGCTTCGCAACGAGCGCTGCAGCCCGGCCCTCCTGCTGGACCCGAACTCCGGCTGCCGCGGCGGCTTCAAGCCACCCCGGCTCGACAATCAGGTGAACATCCGATCCGGCGGCACCATCGGGCAGCGGGTGCACATCAACGTCGACTACGATACCGAGCGCGATTTCAGCGCCAACAACAACATTCAAGTCTACTACGAGGGGCTCGAGGACGAGATCATCCGCCGGATAGAGGTTGGTACCGTCACCTTCGTGCCTCCCCCCTCTCGATTCATCACTGCGGCCATCCCCACCAACAATTTCGGTGTCAACGCCCGGTTCGACGTCGGCCCGTTTCAGTTCCAGGCGCTGGCCGCAACCCAGAAGGGAAGCCAGGTCGCCGAGCGAGTCTATTCCGTCGGCCAGACCACCAGCCAGGCCCAGGATCGCCAGTTGCGGGATCTGGACTTCGAGACCGGCCGGTTCTTCTGGGTAGTTGATCCCACCACGGCGCTACCCGGCTACCCCGGGATCGACATTCTGAATCTCTCGGCCGCCACCGTGGCCGCTCCCGTCCGGCCGTCACAGGTCCGGGTGTATCGCTACCGGCCGCCCCAGAATCAGACTGGAGCCGATCCCAATATCGGCGGTATTACCGCGCTCGGCAGGACGATTGATCCCGCCCAGACCTTCGGGCCGGTGCGCTGGCAGCTCCTGATACAGGGCACCGACTACTACCTCGATCCATCGGGGCTCTGGTTTGCACTGGCCACAAAGCTGGACCAGAACGACTACCTGGCGGTGAGCTATACGACCGCCGGAGGAACGGTCGTCGGGAGCTTCCCCTCCCAGGACCAGGGCCAGGGGTCCAGCGATAGCCTGCGGTTGATCGTCGAGCCCAAACGGGGTCCGGAAGCGGTCACCTTCCGGCACGAGATGCGGCAGATCTATCGCGCCGCGGGCGCCGATCTGGATCTCCCATCGCTTCGGGTCAACCTGTCAGTCAACCGCTCCGAGCGCCCTCAGGGCGGGGGCACCACGTACCTTGGGCTCCTCGGCCTGGCGGTCCCGACCGATCAGAATGTCTTCGACCGCGAGAACCGGTTGTTCCCTCGCAGCCGAGATCCTGATGCGGCGCAGGTCCTCCGCGAGTCGTACATCGTCTTTCCCACGCTGACACCATTTGCCGATACCAGGCTCAGCCCGGCGGAGCGGTCCGACTCGCTCTATCGTACACCGCTTTTCCTGCTGCTCGTTCAGGGCCCCCCGACCAAGTTCCAGGTTCGGCTGCGCTACAACTCCACTGGTGCCGGTGATCGCTCGACTCTCAGTCTGGGGGCGCTGCAGATCCGGGAGGAGAGCGAACAGCTTCATTTGGGAGGAAGACGGTTGGAGCGCGGGGTGGACTACACCATCTCCTATGACCTGGGCCAGGTCACCTTTCTCAATCCTGACGCCCTCTTCGGCAGCGGAGCGGGGCAGATCACCGCCCGATTCGAGGAGCAGGGACTCTTTGCCGTTGCTCCCACCACGATCCTGGGGCTGTCGACGCGCTACCTGCTGGGCAATATGGGCGCGATAAATCTCATCGGGATGTACCAGCGGGAGCAGAGCGCCTTCAATCGTCCTCCGCTGGGCTTCGAGGCTTCGGCCAATCTGGTAGGTGGCATCAACACCGAGCTCCGCTTCAAGCCGGCAGGACTGACGCGGCTGCTCAGCGGGCTGACATCGGCTCCCGCCACGGCACCGTCGCAGCTTGACCTGAACGCGGAATTTGCCCTTACCAAGCCGGATCCCAACCGCTCAGGCCAGGCCTATCTGGAGGAGTTCGAGGCCGAAGCCGGAATCCCGGTATCGCTGCGCGAGGCGGACTGGGAATTCGGAAGCCGTCCGCAGCAGGCAGACGGGGTCACCGATCTGGTGGGCGGCGCCTTCGAGCTGGACGATGCCGTCGCCCTCACCTGGCAGAACCTGGTGCCGGTAGCGGGGGGCTCTCAGGCTCTGGAGCTCCGGCCGGAGGACATCGATACTCTGCTTCGATTCTCCGGCCGGGGTGAGCGGCTGGAAACGCCCATGTTCCTTACCCTGCATGCCGACACCGCGGGCGGCGTAGTGCAGCGGAATAACCACTCGCAGTGGACCTTGCCGGCGCGCCCTGGTCGGCCGCGCTGGCGATCCATGGTGACGTCACTGAGCCCCACCGGGGTGGACGTCACCCGGGACGAGTATCTCGAGTTCTGGGTGTTCCAGCCGCCCGGCAACCGGTCAGCCGATTCGGCTGGCGTCCGCCTCGTCCTCGACCTCGGCACCGTCAACGAGGACGCGCTGGCGCTGGCCCCGGACAGCATGATCGTGACCGGAGCCGACACCCTCCTGACCGGACGACAGTATGTAGGCCAGGGGTTGCTCAACACCGAGCGCAGCAGGTTCGATATCTTCGACGCCCAGGTTGACGATATCGGGATCCTCGGCGACCGGCCCGAGCTGGTGGATGGCACCACTGGTGAGCCACTGGGGGAGGTGCAGCTGTGCCATCGGACGCTGAGCAGCGCGGTGCCCGTCTTCCCCTGGGGTGATCTCAGCGGACGGTGCACCGCCGGCAATGGGATTCTCGATACCGAAGACCTGAACGGGGACAACGTCCTCAACGCGTCGGGGCCGAACGAGAGCGTCTTTCGCTACGTGGTGAGCCTCCTACCCGGCGACAAGCATTTTGTCCGGAATGGTCGACTGCTGGCCGACGGCACGCCGAGCGGATGGGAGCTCTACCGGGTCCCCATTCGCACCCCGGATGTCACCATCGGCACCCCCAACCTGCGCCTGATCCAGCATCTCCGCATGACGGTCGTCGGACCTCCCGATGCGGGAGCCGATATCGTGGCCCGCTTCGGCATGGCTCGCCTTCGCCTGGTCGGGTCGCCCTGGGTGCGCCGTGCGGAGACCCCGATCGCCGGCATCTCCGGCGCCGCCGCGGAGCCGAGCGGAGAGGTAATCGCCTCGATCGTCTCGACCGAGAACCGCACCGACCTGGGGTACGAGTCGCCGCCGGGCGTATTGGAAGGCGTATCGCGGCGGGGCGGAGATCGCAGCGCGCTGGGCACCCAGATCAACGAGAAGTCACTCCGCTTGATCGCCCGGGGGCTCGAGGTCGGCGAACGGGGAGAGGCGTACCTCCGCCTGCCGGCCGGCCCCCAGAATGTTCTGGGATACCGAAGCCTGCGGGTGTGGATGAGAGGCCGGGGGGACGGGTGGGAGCAAGGCGACCTGCAGGCCTTCATCAAGCTGGGCAGCGACGACCGCAACTTTTACCTCTACCGGGCCCCGGCTCGCAGCACTACCTGGGAGCCCGAGTTCAACATCGACCTGGAGGTCTGGCGTCGCCTCCGCGCCGACCTGGAGAGTCGCTGGCTCAGTGGTGCGCCCGCTTCAGGAGCCGCCGAGTGCGGCAGTCTGGACCTGAATGCCTACGTGGGGTGTGAGGGACCGTATGTGGTGCATCTGGCGGATCCCGGCATCAATCCCCCCAACCTGGCGGCCGTGCAGGAGGTGTCGGCGGGGATCTATCGGGTGGCCGGGGCAGTCGCGCTGCCCGAAGCCGAGCTGTGGGTGGATGACATCCGGCTGAGCAGTCCGGTGGCGGAAGTCGGCAAAGCCATGGCGATGGATGCACGTCTGATAGCCTCAGACGTAGGGGCGGTGACTGCGTCCTTCGTGCGGGAAGACGGCCAGTTCCATCAGATCAACGAGGATCCGAGCTACCGTACCACCGGAACCTTCCTGCTCGCCACCAACTGGCGACTCGATCGATTTCTTCCGACCAGCCTGGGACTTTCGGTTCCGCTGACGGTCAACTACTCGCGCAGCGACGTGAACCCGCAGCTCCTGACGGGTACCGATCTGAGGGGCGACGCGCTCCAGGGGCTCCGGAAGCCGCACTCGTGGACCAGCAACTACGGCCTGGCCATCCGGCGCAGTACCCGCGGCAGGAGCTGGCTGGTTCGGGGACTGATCGATCCTCTCTCTGTGGCCGGTACGCTTACCCAGGGCCGCTCTCGCACCGAGCTCTCCGACGCGAATAGCGACGCCTATTCGGTGCTCGCCGGATACAACCTTCAGATGCAGCGCCGCGGTCCCCGCTTGCCGTTTGGCGGAGTGGTGAAGGGCCTGCCCCGGTGGATCCGGGAGAGTGAGTTCGGCAAGGGGCTGGCCGGCGCGAGCTTGGGCCTGGTGCCGTCCAACATCCGCCTGAACAGCGGGCTCACCCGGAATCAGGCCGACTACTCGCTGTTCGCGGTTCCCATCGCCCGTAGCGATGACAACCTGATCACGCCGACCCTGTCGCTCACGAACCTGTGGCGCAACTCGGCTGGACTCAGCTGGCAGCCGCTGGGCCTGCTGGCGCTGAACGGCGATCTCAGCAGCACCCGGGATCTCCGGGTCTATCCCGATTCAACCTCGATCGGGCGGTTGGCCTATCGGGAGCGGCGGTTCATGCTGGGGATACCGGTTGGGGTAGAGCGGGACCGAACGCTGACTACGTCGCTCGCACTCACGCCCCGATTGACCTCCTGGCTCCGGCCGCGCTTTACCAGCTCGAGCAGCTTCCTGTTGTCTCGCACACTCGACAGCAGGCCGCCGGTGCAGCTGGATGGGGACAGCGGAGCCTTCATCCTGCCGCAGACACTCAACAACTTCCGGGGTCGGGAGATTGCGGTTGCCCTGGACCTCTCCCGCGCGCTCCGGCAGGTCTGGGGCGACAGCAGCGGGGTCGGGAAAGCCGTGTCCCGGGTGCGTCCTCTGGATTTCAGCAGCAAGCTCAGCCGCAACTCCACTTACGATCTTGCCGCCTTCGCGCCGGATCTGGGTTTCATGCTGGGGCTCGGCGGTCGCGATCGGTTCCTGAATCACGATGGTGAGACCGCCCGGGGTGCCTCGGAGACCCGCTCGGCGACGGTGGCATCGGGAGCTGACCTCCCACTCGGGTTTACCGCGACCATCTCGTACTCGCTGACCAGGACCGATCGCTTCCAGCTGCTGGGCGATGGGTTTTCCGAGACCGTGACCCGGCAGCGCGAGTGGCCGGTGGGCGCCCTCCGGTGGACTCGCACCTTCCGGGGGGGACCCTTCGCCCTGGTGGCGGCCGGCGCGGGTCTCAGGCGCCGCTCGGGTACCTCGACCCAGCCGAGCGGTGGCGGCGTCGCGACCAGCGCCACATCCTCGTACGCTCTCACACCCGATGTGCAGCTGTCCTTCCGAAACGGCCTGGCCCTGACGATGAGCCTGGGAACCCGTTCCCAGCGCACGGAAAACAACGGCAACGCCACCGAGCTCGACCAGGATGATCTCATCGGGTCGCTCAACTATTCATTCGCCCTGCC
>JBDTTD010000098.1:0-9114 GCA_039930805.1 Gemmatimonadales bacterium
GCAGGTTCGGGTACCAGCGCCGCTTGCTGCGGTTGTTCGCGTGGCTGACGTTGTTTCCGGTGGTCGGCCCCTTGGCGCAGACTGCGCATACCCGTGCCATAAGTTCTACCCCTAGCTCATGTTCGAAACGCGGTAAGCCCACAAAACTAGCGAGGCTGCCCTCATGACACAACCTCATACCGGTGGCCAACGTGCCTAAGGCGCTGATCACCGGCGTTACCGGTCAGGATGGCTCCTATCTCGCGGAGCTCCTTCTCTCCAAGGGCTACGAGGTGGTCGGCGTGGTGCGTCGCACCAGCCATCACAGCTACGAGCGGATCGAGCATCTGCTCGACCGCATCGAAGTGGTGGCGGCGGACCTGCTCGACCAGCACTCGCTCACCGTGGTCCTGCAGGACACCCAGCCGGACGAGGTCTACAATCTCGCCGCGCAGTCCTATGTCCCGACCTCCTGGACCCAGCCGGTTCTCACCGGTGAGTTCACCGCCCTGGGCGTCACCCGTATCCTGGAGGCGGTCAGGCTGGTGCACCCCAAGGCCAAATTCTATCAGGCGAGCTCTTCCGAGATGTTCGGCCGGGTCACCGAGACCCCGCAGCGGGAGACGACCTCGTTCTACCCGCGGTCACCCTATGGCGTGGCCAAGGTGTACGGTCACTGGATCACGGTGAACTATCGGGAGTCCTACAATCTCTATGCGGTCAGCGGCATCCTCTTTAATCACGAGTCCCCCCGGAGGGGAATCGAGTTCGTCACCCGCAAGGTGACCGACGCGGTGGCCCGCATCAAGCTGGGTCAGGCGCGCGAGCTCCGGCTGGGCAACCTCGACGCCCGGCGCGACTGGGGCTTTGCCGGCGATTACGTGGACGCGATGTGGCGCATGCTCCAGCAGCCGACTCCGCAGGACTATGTGATAGGCACCGGTCGGGCGCACAGCGTCCGGGAGCTGGTGGAGGCGGCCTTCGGCCACGTGGGACTCAACTGGCAGGACTACGTGGTGACCGACCCCCGGTACGTGCGGCCGGCCGAGGTCGACCTGCTCCTGGCCGATCCCTCCAAGGCCCGGAAAGAGCTGGGTTGGACTCCCAAGGTGCAGTTCCCGGAGCTGGTGGCCATGATGGTCGACGCCGATCTCGAGCGCCTGAGCGCGCGTAAGTGAACCCTGGACCCGCATGAGAGTACTCGTGACCGGCGCCGACGGGTTCGCCGGCCGCCACGTTGTGGAACTGCTGGTGGAGGCTGGCCACGAGGTGTGGGCCGGTTGCCGGCCAGGGGGAGAGCCGGCGAAGAACTGGCTCGGGGCACGGGCACAAGAGGCAGTGAAGCTCATTCCGCTCGAGATCACCGACCCGACCTCGGTATCCGCCGCACTCGGCCAGCCTTTCGAGGGGATTGTTCATCTCGCGGCGGTGGCCTCCGGCAGCGAGGCGCGACAGGATCCGGGTCGCGCCTGGGTAGTAAATGCCGGCGGAACCGCCCGCCTGGTTGACGCGGCCGTCGCCCTCAGAGCCAGGACCCGGGTGGATCCCCTCCTGCTGGTGGTGTCCAGCGCCGAGGTCTACGGGAGCGGTCCGGCAGTCCCGCGGGTCGAGACCGACCCGCTGGTCCCTCAGTCGCCCTACGCGGCCAGCAAGGTGGGGACGGAAGTCGCGGCACTCGAGGCCTGGCGCCGGGAGGGACTTCGGGTGGTGATTGCGCGGTCGTTTCCCCATACCGGTCCCGGGCAGTTGCCGGTCTATGTGGTGCCGGCCTTCCTCGAGCGGCTTCGCGCCGCTCGGGTTGCCGGCGCGGCCGAAGTACGAACCGGCAGTCTAGATCCGGTGCGCGACCTGCTCGATGTTCGCGACGTCGCGGCCGCCTACATCGCGCTGCTGAGCCGGGGCTCGCCCGGCGAGGCGTACAACGTCGCCCGCGGAACGGGAGTGACGCTGAGGGCGCTGTTCGGCCGGCTGGCGGAGATGGTCGGCGCCAAGGTGACGCCGGTGCCCGATCCCTCACTGATGAGGCCGGGCGACATTCAGTATCTTGTCGGCGACGCCGGCAAGCTTCGACGAGCGACGGGCTGGTCGCCCGGCTTTACTCTGGAGCAGACTCTTCGGGAAATGGTAGATGCCCAAGCGCACTGACCTGCAGACCATCCTTCTGATCGGCTCGGGACCGATCGTCATCGGCCAGGGGGCCGAATTCGACTACTCCGGCACCCAGGCCGTGAAAGCGCTCAAGGAAGAGGGCTACCGGGTGGTTCTGGTCAACTCGAATCCAGCCACGATCATGACCGATCCGGAGCTGGCCGACCGGACCTATATCGAGCCGGTCACGCCCGAGTGGGTGGCCAAGGTGATCGAGCGGGAACGGCCGCAAGCGCTGCTGCCCACAATGGGCGGCCAGACCGCGCTCAACGTGGCCATGGCGCTCCAGCGCGACGGGACCCTGGAACGCTTCGGGGTCGAGCTGATCGGAGCCAACGAGCGCGCCATCCGCCTGGCGGAAGACCGGGAGGAGTTCTCCCAGGCCATGCGACGCATCGGGCTCGCCACGCCGGAAGGCCGCACGGTAAAGAGCCTGGAAGAGGCCCTCGACGCGGTCGAGGCCACGGGATATCCCGCCATTCTCCGCCCATCCTTTACCCTGGGCGGCTCGGGTGGCGGCATCGCGTACAATCGGGAGGAGTTCGAGACCTTGATCCGGCGTGGGCTCGACCTCTCGCCGGTGGGCTCGGTGCTGGTCGAGCGGAGTATCATCGGCTGGAAGGAGTTCGAGCTCGAGGTCATGCGGGACGGCGCCGACAACGTCGTGATCGTCTGCTCGATCGAGAACCTGGACCCCATGGGGGTTCATACCGGGGACTCGATCACCGTCGCCCCGGTCATGACACTGACCGACCGCGAGTACCAGGTCATGCGCGATGCCGCCATCCTTATCATCCGGGAGATCGGAGTGGCCGCGGGCGGCTGCAATATCCAGTTCGCGGTGAGCCCCACCACTGGCGAGCAGCTGGTCATCGAGATGAACCCGCGGGTCTCGCGCTCCTCGGCCCTCGCGTCCAAGGCCACCGGGTTTCCCATCGCCCGGATCGGGACCAAGGTGGCGGTGGGCTACCGCCTGGACGAGCTCCCCAACGACATCACCCAAACCACGCCGGCCTCGTTCGAGCCGGTGCTCGACTACGTCGTGGTGAAGATTCCCCGCTTCGCATTCGAGAAGTTTCCCGCGGCCGATCCCACTCTGACCACTCAGATGAAATCGGTCGGCGAGGTAATGGCGATTGGACGCACGTTCAAGGAAGCCTTTCAGAAAGGACTCCGGGGACTGGAAGTGGATCGTTCCGGCTGGGTGGTCGGCGCCACTCCGGGTGAGGACCGTCTCCAGGACACCAGCAAGGAGGCGGTGCTGGCCGCGATTCGGACCCCGACCCCGGAACGAATCTTTCAGATCAAGTACGCCCTCCAGCTCGGGGTCACGGTCGAAGCCATAGCCGAGCGAACCGGGATCGATTCCTGGTTCCTGCACCAGCTCGAGGAGCTGCTAGAGGCGGAGAAGGAGTGGGTGGACAGCGGGACAGCGGGGCAGCGGGGCAGTAGAGCGGTTGAGCCCGCCGCCCTGCGGAAAATGAAGAGGCTCGGGTTTTCAGATCGGCAGCTGGCCGACCTCCGGGGCACCACCGAGGCCGCCACCCGAGCGGAGAGGCACCGGCTCGGCATCCGGCCGGCCTACAAGACCGTGGATACCTGTGCCGGTGAGTTTCCCTCCTCGACTCCTTACCTCTACTCCTCCTACGACGAGGAGAACGAGGCCCGGGCCAGCAGTGAGCAGACCGTGCTGATCCTGGGGAGCGGTCCCAACCGGATAGGCCAGGGAGTCGAGTTCGACTACTGCTGCGTCCGGGCGGCCCTCGCTTTCCGAGAGATGGGTTACCGGACGGTGATGGTCAACTCCAACCCGGAGACGGTGTCCACCGATTTCGACATATCCGATGCCCTCTACTTCGAGCCCCTCACCCTGGAGGACGTGCTCGAGGTGGTCGCGGTCGAAAAGCCAATCGGTGTCGTGGTACAGCTGGGTGGCCAGACACCACTCCGGCTGGCCCGGGCGCTCGAGCGCGAGGGGGTCCGCATTCTGGGCACGTCCTCCGAGGCCATCGATCTGGCCGAGGACCGCGGCAGGTTCGAGGCACTCACCCGGGAGCTCGGTGTGGCCCAGCCGCCGAGCGGGATGGCGCAGTCGGTAGAGGAGGCGGTGGCCGTAGCGGCCCGAGTTGGCTACCCGGTTCTGGTCCGCCCCTCCTACGTCCTGGGCGGCCGGGCGATGGAGATCGTGTACGACGACAGCTCGCTGCGCAGTTACTTCGAGCGGGCGGCGAGGGTGTCACCCGAACATCCCGTCCTCATCGACAGCTTCCTGGAGGACGCGTTCGAGGCCGACGTTGATGCCATCTCGGACGGGACCCGGTGCGTGATCGGCGGCGTGATGCAGCACATCGAGGATGCTGGTATCCACTCCGGAGATTCGGCGTGCGTTCTCCCTCCGTACCTGATCACCGAAGATCAGGTGGAGGAGATGCGGCGGCACACCCGAGCCTTCGCCGAGCGACTCGGCGTGGTGGGCCTGCTCAACGTACAGTACGCCATCAAGAACGGCATCGTCTACGTGCTGGAGGTCAACCCGCGTGCGTCCCGGACGGTGCCTTTTGTCTCCAAGACCACCGGCGTGCAGCTGGCCGGCCTGGCGGCGGCGGTAATGGTCGGGAAGACCCTCGAGGAGCTCGGCCTGCACGACGACGTCCTTCAGCCCTATGTGGCGGTGAAGGAGGCGGTGTTCCCCTTCAGCAAGCTCCAGGGAGTCGATCTCATTCTGGGGCCGGAAATGCGCTCAACCGGCGAGGTCATGGGGATCGCCGATTCGTTCGGGATGGCGTTTGCCAAGGCCCAGATCTCGGCCGATGGTGCCCTTCCGCTCGAAGGGTCGGTGTTCGTAACGGTGAACGACCACGACAAGGCCAACCTGGTCCCGATCGCGCGGCGGTTCCACGGCCTCGGGTTCAAGATGTTGGCCACCGAAGGTACTGCTCGCTACCTCAGGGCCCGCGGGATCCCGACCGAGCGGGTACTCAAGGTCTACGAGGGTCGTCCCAACGCCATCGACCTCCTGGTCTCGGGTCAAATCCAGCTGCTGATCAACACTCCCCTCGGGAAGCTGACCCAGCAGGACGACTACGCTATCCGCCGGGCAGCCCTGCAGCATCGGGTCCCGTACACTACGACGTTGTCGGCGGCCTCGGCGGCCTGCGACGCGATCATAGCGCTGCGCAGCCGGACCGGGGATGTACGGTCGTTGCAGGAGTGGCACGCGCTGGCTCGAGAGATGTCGCCGGAGTGGACCGGTTGACTGCTCGGCATCCGAAATTCATTCAGGCTCTTCGCGCTCGGGTGGCTGGCAAGGTCCGTGAGGCCGAGCCGGTGGGTCGGTATTCGACGTATCGGATCGGAGGGCCGGCCACCGTTCTCCTACCGGCCACTCCGGAGGATGTCGGAACAGCGCTGACACTCGCCGCGGAGGCGGGGGTACCGTGGTTTGCCCTCGGACTCGGCTCTAACCTCCTGCTGCCGGACCAAGGGCTGGATGCCCTGGTCATCCGGATGGGGAAAGGCCTCGACCGGCTGGAACGAAACGGGGGCAACTGGACCGTGGGTGCCGGGCTTCCCGCGCCGATCGCCGCTCGCCGCACCGCGGAGGCGGGCTTTGCCGGTCTGCACATCTTTGTGGGGGTTCCCGGCACGGTGGGCGGGGGAGTCTACATGAATGCAGGGTGCCACGGCGGCGATTGGGCGGAGATCGTCGAGCGGGTCACGGTGGTCGACGGGGCCGGAAAGGATTCCGTGATCGCGCGAAGCGATATCCCGTTTACCTATCGGCGTAGTGGGCTCGAGGGCCGGATCGTCCTGGAAGCGACGGTGCGGCTGCGCCAGCAGGCTCAGCCGGAGCTGGACGAGGCGATTGCGGAGATGTTCGAGTGGCGGCAGAAGGGCACACCGTTCAATCAGCCTTGCTGCGGCAGCGTGTTCAAGAATCCGGCGGGTCCAAGCTGGAGGCAGGACGGCGGAGAGCGCACGGCCGGCCAGCTCATCGAAGCTGCCGGACTCAAGGGCCACAATATCGGGGGGGCTCAGGTCTCACCTATGCATGCGAACTACATAGTGAACACCGGCGATGCCACCGCAGCCGATGTGACAAAGCTGATCGAGCAGGTGCAGCGCACGGTTCAGGATCGATTCGGGGTGAAACTGGAGCCGGAGGTGAAGCTGATTGGTAGTCGGGGCGAATATCTTAATCGTGAGTGATGTCACCCTGAGCGAAGCGAAGGGGCCATAGCGTCGTTTCGGCCCCCTCGCATTGCTCGGGGTGACAACCAACCCATAGCCCAGAGCCCATAGCGTCTATGTCCGACTACTTCGCCCATGAATCCTCCTACATCGATGACGGCGCCGTCATCGGCAAGGGGACCAGGATCTGGCATTTCTGCCACATCATGCCGGGAGCAGTCGTGGGCGAGCGCTGCAACCTGGGCCAGAACGTGGTGGTCATGCCCGGCTCGCGGCTGGGCAACAACGTGAAGGTTCAGAACAACGTGTCCATCTACGAGGGGGTCGTCCTGGAGGACGACGTCTTCTGCGGACCCAGCTGTGTCTTCACCAACGTGGTCAATCCGCGGAGTCACGTGTCCCGGAAGGCCGAGTATCAGCGTACCCTGGTTCGGCGGGGAACCTCGATTGGGGCCAATGCCACGATTCTCTGCGGGATCACCCTCGGGGAATACAGCTTCATCGGGGCCGGGGCCGTGGTTCGGAGTGATGTCCCACCGTTCGCGCTCATGGTGGGAGTACCGGCTCGGCGGGTGGGCTGGATGTGCCAGTGCGGGGTCCGTCTCCAGCCCCGGGAAGGGCGCGCGGCGTGCGCAGTCTGTGGCGCCTCGTATCGCGAAGTGGATGGGCTGCTGCGCCAGATTGACCCACCCCGTCCACTCGGCTAACTTCTCTGGCTGCCGAAGGTTCCGTACTCTTCCCCCCACAGGGTCACCGGTGAACGTACCCCTGCTTGACCTGGTCGCCCAGTACCAGACGATCAAGGAAGAGGTGCTCACGGCCATGATGGCTGTCATCGAGCGCCAGGGCTTCATCATGGGTCCCGAGGTCAGCCGCCTCGAGGCCGAGATTGCGCGACTGTCCAACGCCAAACACGGGATCGCCTGCGCCAGCGGCACCGATGCCCTGCTGCTGCCGCTCAAGGCCCTGGATCTGAAGCCCGGGGACGAGGTGGTGACCACGGCCTTTACCTTTTTTGCCACGGCGGGCACCGTCCACAACGCCGGGGGCACACCGGTTTTCGTGGACATCGACCCGGCCACGTTCAATATCTCGCCCCGGGCCATCGAGGCGGCGATCACGCCTCGTACCCGGGCTATCATCGTCGTTCATCTGTTCGGTCAGCTCGCCCCCATGGAGGAGATCGGGCCCATCGCCGCCCGGCACGGCCTCCCGGTGATCGAAGATGGGGCTCAATCAATCGGGGCCCGCCGAAAAATTGGCGGCACGTGGCGCATGTCCGGGGAATTGGGAACCGTGGGCACCCTCTCCTTTTTCCCCACCAAGAATCTTGGCGCCTGGGGCGACGCCGGCCTGATGGTGACGCAGGACGACGCCTTGGCCGAGCGGTTGGGGCGTCTGCGCCTGCACGGAGGGTCCCGGCAATACCTCCACGAGGAGGTAGGCACCAACAGCCGCCTGGACACGCTGCAAGCGGCTGTTCTGCTGGCCAAACTGCCGCACTTGGCGGCCTGGAACGAGGCGCGCAAACGGAATGCGGCCCGGTACACGGCGGCGTTCGAGGGGCATCCCGAGATCTGTCCTCCGCAGGTGGACCCGGCCAACGACCACATCTTCCACCAGTACACCATCCGGGTGCCGCGCCGGGGCGAGCTCCAGGCCCACTTGAAGTCCAAGGGTATAGGGCATGCGGTGTACTATCCGCTCGCCCTGCACCTCCAGCCGTGCTTCGCTCATCTGCGCTACGGCCGCGGTAGTCTCCCGGTCACCGAGGCGGCCATGGATTCGGTGTTGTCGCTGCCGATCTATCCCGAGCTGACTCGGGCACAGCAGGACGCGGTCATCGAGACCGTGCAATCTTTCTACCGTTGAGCTCAATCGGATGAGCGTTACCCAGGACTTGATCGCCAAAGCCGAGCGCCGCGAGATCCTCTTCGGGATCGTCGGACTGGGCTATGTGGGGCTTCCCCTGGCGGTCGAGCTTGCCCGTGCCGGCTATCGGGTCCTCGGGTTCGACGTCAACCCCGACGTGGTGGAGGGGCTCAACCAGGGGCGCTCGCACGTCAAGGACGTCACCAACGCGCAACTGAAGGAGGCCACCGCGGGCGGTCGCTTCAGCGCGACCACCGACATGGCGCGCCTGTCGGAGCCCGACGCCATCTCGATCTGCGTGCCGACTCCGCTCTCCAAGTTCAAGGACCCGGATGTCAGCTTCATCGTGGCGGCCACCGATGCGGTGAAGCAGCGTCTGCGGCGGGGGCAGGCCATCATCCTGGAAAGCACCACCTATCCCGGGACCACCCGGGAGATCATGCTTCCGGCCCTCGCCAGCACCGGCTTGAAAGTGGGCCAGGACTTCTTCCTGGCGTTCAGCCCGGAACGGGTCGATCCGGGCAACAGCAGTTATGGAACCCGGAACACGCCGAAGGTGGTGGGAGGCATCACCGCCGACTGCCTGGCGGTGGCGGTGGCGCTCTATAAGCCTGCCATCGACACCCTCGTTCCGGTGTCCACCACCGAGGCGGCGGAGCTGGTCAAGCTGCTGGAGAACACCTTCCGGAGCGTGAATATTGGGATGGTGAACGAGATGGCCATCGTCTGCGACAAGCTGGGGGTCAATGTCTGGGAAGTCATCGACGCCGCCGCGACGAAGCCGTTCGGCTTCATGAAATTCCTGCCGGGTCCCGGACTGGGTGGCCACTGCATTCCGATCGACCCCCACTATCTCGCCTGGAAGATGCGGGGGCTCAACTACAAGACGCGGTTCATCGACCTGGCTGGTGAGCTGAATACCGA
>JBDTTD010000099.1:0-9044 GCA_039930805.1 Gemmatimonadales bacterium
CTATTTAGGAGGATGTTAAGCCCAGTCTGTGCTCGACCGGACGCCGAACCTCGCCGGCGCCTGGGTGGGGGCCCAGGGAGTGCTGCACTTCAACTTTCTACACCGCTTCTCGATCAGCCCAGCACCGGCACGGAAGGTCACCGTGACCGGCGGCTTCCGCCTGAGCCCACCAGAAACACTTGACGTGCACTTGATGACTGGCTTTTAGCATGACAGCAACTCAACCCGGGGTGCTCAGATGACCTCCACCATGCACTGGTCCAGGCTGATCAACTTCGGCTGTCTCGCTGCTGTCATGACGGCCTGTGGCAGCGATGGCAGCGGGCCAACCCCTAATGAACTCTTGGGCACGCCCTTCACTCTGGTCGACGGCATTGAGTCCTCCGGAGGGCGGCTGGCGTGGTCCCCCGACGGAGACGAGCTGGTGTACACCTCTGGTGTGGGCAATCTGGTCCGTCTAGAGGGCTTCCATCCTACTGACGGCAGTCATCGTGTGATCGACGGACGATTTCGATCCCGCGGGCCGCTGGTCTTTGCCCTCGCTGGAAAGTTGG
Organism: Gemmatimonadales bacterium; assembly: GCA_039930805.1. Lineage (GTDB taxonomy): Bacteria > Gemmatimonadota > Gemmatimonadetes > Gemmatimonadales > GWC2-71-9 > CAVVWJ01. The sequence goes on from JBDTTD010000099.1 coordinate 555, forward strand.
TGTGCTCGTTCAGCGACCAACTGATGCCTGCCCAACAGAGTTCATACGAGTGCGTCGATCGAACAGATGGCTCGGTACTTGGCCTCACCGACCGGGCGGCGTTCGGACTCTCGGTGTATGGTGCCCTGGCAGTGGGTGCCGACCACCTGGTGGCCTATGGCGTACTGGGACCGGAGTGTATCACCGGCCTGGGAGGGAGCACGTGCGACTCCTTGTATACGTACGACCTCAACTCTGGCGTCCGCACATTCCTCACCATTGGATTACCTGACGCCTTTTCTCCTGCTGGACTCCAACTGCTCTACCGAGAACGCCCGTGTAACGAGCTCGGCGGTGGCAATACCTGCCCCACCGCCGTCTTCGACCTTCCCGCACAGGTGACAAGGCCGGTCTGGTCAGGCTTGAGCACCGACATCCTCTGGCTCGCGCATTGGGGGGAATCACAGCCTCGCCGGGTTGTTACTGCCAAGGCGGGTCCTGGTCCTGTCCAGGTGGATTTACTCGTAATCCGGAATCTCACCGACAGCACGACTCAGGTCATCCGGGATCTTGGGATGCCGCCCTCGGGGTTCGTATTTCCAGCGCCGGCGCTGAGTGCCGATGGGTTGATAGTGGCTTATTGGCTGGTGTCGCCGGCACAAGGGATTTCCTATCTCGAGGTCAACAATCTGTTCAGCGGCCGCACCCTGACAATCGCGGTCGCGTACGGGACCGATACCGGTGGCATAGCACTCTCGCGCGATGGCCAACGAATCGCGTATGTTTTCGCGAGTCGTGGCTACTGGAGCGATATTCCGTAGGAACCGAAAGGCCTTCATGAATCCACCCCTCGTCGTTCGCCCTGGAGTGCATGCAAGTACCTACCAGGCAAGGGGTTCTGACTGCTCGCCCAGCCTGACCGAGCAGAAGCCCTCCCATTGGACATTGCGTCCCAATCCACCGATCTTCAATATTCACTAGCAGATCTGACCATCCAGCAAGGCCCGATGGCAACGACGCTTATCTGTTCTGACTGCGGCAGCGATCTCGGCCCCGGAAACCGGTTCTGCTCGCAATGCGGATCCGCGGCCGGATCCACCGCTATTCTCGATGCCGACGGGTCACTGGAGCCCGACTCGAGCTCGGGATGGGCCGAAGTAGTCCAGCGCCTGCGGCGTGCTACGCAGGGCGAGTTCGAGATCGGCCCGGAGCTGGGGCGAGGGGCCATGGCGGCCGTTTTCCTGGCCCATGAGATTTCGCTCGACCGAAAAGTCGCGATCAAGGTCATGTCGCCCGGTCTACTCATGGACGAAGGAATGGCCGAGCGATTCAAGCGTGAAGCCATCACCATCGCGAACCTGAATCATCCCAACATCGTCTCGGTGCACTCGGTCCGGCAGGCCGAGGGCCTCCACTTCTTTGTAATGCGGTACATTCGCGGACGCGCCCTCGAGCAGGTGATGCAGCAGGCGGGCAGACTGCCGGTTCCGATCGTCCGCTCCATCCTCTCCCAGGTGGGATCGGCGCTCAGCTACGCCCACCGGTCCCGCGTGGTCCACCGCGACATCAAGCCCGCCAATATCCTGATCGACGAGGATGGCAACGCGGTGGTCACCGATTTCGGTATCGCCAAGGTGGCCGAGCTCCCCAGCGCGACGCACCCCGGTGCCCTGGTCGGCACGCCGGCGTATATGAGCCCCGAGCAGTGCAGCGGTGCCGAGGTCTCGGGCGCGTCGGACCAGTACGCGCTCGGCGCAGTGGCCTACGAAATGATCACCGGCGTCTCGCCTTTCATCGGCTCGACCCTGACGGTCATGCGGGCTCACCTGGAGCAGGCGCCCCAGCCGATCAGGGCGGTGAACGGGGAATGTCCACCCGAGCTGGAGGCGGCCGTCCTGCGCATGCTGGAGAAAGACCCGGCGGCGCGCTGGCCCAGCGTTGCTCAAGCAAGGAACGCGCTTGGAGCAACACCGCTCGAGGAGGAAGATCCGCTTCTGGCCGAGCTCTGCCGGCTGGCCACTCCCGATCCCGGCGCCTCCCTGCCAGGCCGGCCCACGACCACCCCTCGGGCGAAAGCGTCCTCGGCGCGCTCAGTCACGCCGGCTGGACTGGTGCGCAGTATTTCCATTCTCCAGCCGCCGGCTGCCCTCGAGACCGGAGACACCTTCATGCTGGTGGCTCTGCTGCGGGGGGAGCGTGGCGCTCCGCTGCCGGGCCGTCCGGTCCAATGGGCCACCGACACCCCGGAGGTTCTGCGGGTCGATGGACCGAAAGGGGTGGCTACGGCGGTGGCGCCTGGCTCCGCTCGGCTCACCGCGACCTGCGAAGGCGTCCGGGCGCGACTCCAGGTGCACATCGCCCCACCGATAGCCGACGAGGCCGAAGAGCAGGTAGAGGCCGGCGTCGTGAGGGTTCAGGTTTCTGCCCCACCGAAATCGGTGAAAGCAGGCGATTCGTTTGTGCTGACCGCAACGCCGCTGGACTACCGGGGTGGCTTCATCCTGGGTCGTACGGTGCAATGGAGCACGAGTGACGTAGGCGTCGCCATCGTCACGGCGAGCGGCTGGGTGGCCACCCTGGGCCCGGGATCGGTTGTGTTGCAGGCCAGCTGCGAGGGAGCCAGCGCCTCGGTCAGCATCAACGTCGAGCAGGCAGCTCCCGCTCCGAAGCGGGTAAGGCCACCCCCGGCCAGGCCGCGAGACGTCGCCCCCGCTCCCGCCCTCGAGGAGCGCCGTCCGATCAGACGGCGGCGTGGTTCCCGCTCCCGCCGGCGCTGGCTCCTCGCCGGGTCGGTGGGGGTTCTGCTTCTCACACCGGTGCTGTGGCTCTACGGCGGCTTGCGCGAGGTTGCGCTCAATCGCTCGAAACAGTCCGGGTCGGTGCAGGTGGCGGACGGCGAGGTCTTCCAGACCACACCGGCCGAACCCGTGGCGGCCATCCTCAGGGGTGCGCCGGCTTCCGTGACCATCGAGCGATCCCGCCGGACGCTCCTTTCCGGCTCTTCCACACGGTTTGTGGCCGAGGTCCGGGATCGGGCCGGACGAGCCGTGCCTGGCTCCAGCGTAACCTGGTCCTCGACCAATCCCGATGTCGCACGGGTAGACTCGGCGGGCGGCATGGTGTACGCGGTTGGCCCCGGTCGCACGCGGGTGGTGGCAGCCATGGGCCAGTTGCGGGCCAGCACGCCGATCGTGGTACCCCAGCCCTCAGAAGAACCGGCGGCAGCTGTCTCCGGGTCCATCGCTCCCCACGACTCCGTCGGGGTAGGCGACACGACTACCGTGGCCGCTGGAATGCTCGAGGAGAGAGGAGCTCCTGGCGCCGGGGAAGAAGTGCTGCCCGAGGTATCTGCCGATACGGTCCCGGCTCAGGCGTATGAGTCAGGGCCCTGGCCGTCCGAGGAGCCGGAAGAAACCGCGCGCGAACCCGCCGTCACCACGCCTGAAGACGCCGGCATCCCGGGCGGCGTAGAGCAATGCTACGACGCACTTCGCTCCAAAGACGTCGAGCTGGTGGCAGAGCTGTACCGGCCGAGGGACAAATCGGACAGGGAGAAGCTGAACAAGCTGTCCCGCATTCTCCGAACCGAGGAGTGGTCAGCGGTGGTGGGTGAGCGAGTCGATGGCCCTCGACAGCCAGGCCCACCCCCAGCGGCGGAGTTCAGTTTTCAACTGGTATGGAAAGACGCGTTCGGCGGCCGCCTGAGCAGCCGGCCGGTCTTCCGCGCCGAATTTGTCAGGAGCGGGAATCAGTGGGAGGTGTCCAGCTGCCGAATCGTGGGATCACCCAAGCTGTAGCGACCCACTGGATTGCATCGGCGGCTGCGCCACCTCGCAATGACTCACCGCGGCGGGCTCAGTCGCGGAGCCCGAGGGCCAGGCCGAGGCGGATTATGATGTTCGAGCCGGAGGCCCCTTCAACCGGCTGCACGATGCCGCTCGATCGGCTGGTCAGAGTCCCGCTTCCCATCCGGTTGTAGCCGAAGGTGGCCCCCACATCGAGATTGAGGCGTGAGGTCAGCCGGGTGAGGAGCCCGCCTCCGCCGTTCAGCTGTATGAACGTCGAGGAGAGCGAAAGGTCCCCGCCGGAAAAGCCGGCCTTGAGTACCGAGAATCGCGCCGCGACATACGGGGCCACTACGTTGCTTCCCGCGTGAATCCGGTAACGCGGCTCCAGGAACCCTCCATAGAGTTGCGCATTGTCCCTCCGGCCGTCCAGCTCATGGATAGTGAACTGGAAACCGGCGCCCAGCGACAGTGCGCCCGGCGTGTAGCGCAGCTGCGCCTCACCACCGACGCCGTCCTGCAGCCCGTTGAACACGCCGCGAAACACACCGTTAACCAGCCCCGATGCCTGGAGGGAGAACGCCTGGGCAGATTGCGCCTGGAGATCGCGGCAGAGTATCCCAAATACCATCCCCGATACCAACCAGGGGCAGACTCTCGACATTCGTACTCCGAGCGGAGGAGCGGCCACAGGCCACTCTTCAGTTATCCCTCAGCCGGCGCGGCTGTCAAGCGGTGGTGAAACGAACTGCTTCTTCCTTGACCTCGGTCGCAACCGTTTCCCGGCTCCTGGTGTGAACGTCGATCATCCCGGTCCGCTCATGGAGGATCAGCTGAGCCGTGATCGTCCCCGTCCCCTCCTCGGCGAAGGGTGGGACCCGGGTAAACGAGAGGACCAGCCGACGCCGGTGAGGGAGTCCGCGGACCTCATACGCCACCTGGGTCCGATCGCACAGGAACTCATCGGTCCACCCCAGCGCGATGAAGCCGTTCCGTTCGACGGTTACATTGAGGGGAAGGAAGTCGCTCCTGGGGAACCGAAGCAGCCAGGAAACCAGGGGCGCTCGAGCGTCCCTCTCCGACGAGAGATCGAACAAGGTGTACCGGGTCCCGAAGAACTCGAACTCGAAGCCAAGGGGCAGTGGTCCGGTGGACTGCTCCTGTCCCAGATCTACCACGTTTGTGGTTGGATCCGGCTCCGGCGCGAACTGGATCGGCAGCGTTGTGGGCCGGCCGCCCGTGAGCCGGGGGGTAGGGGCCGGGGGCCGGGCCGTGGGCGACGGCGCTGGTCGGTTGCGGGCGTTGACCAGGACAAGGGCGGCGACGGAGCTGTCGAAGAGCAGTCGGGGTTGGCTTAGCATACAGGTTCCTGGCTGGAGAGTCCCGGCGTTCGTCATGACCCAAGGGTGCCTCCAGGGCATCAAGCCGTCGTCAAGAGCGGCATCCTTCGCCGATCCTTCGCCCGACCAGAGGCCCGCGCCGACATGATTTTATGCCGCACCCTGGGGCCGATCGAGCTGAGCGTGGACGGCGGCCCTGCACCTCCCGAACTCCTTTGGCGCAAACACCTTGCGCTATTGATCTACCTCGCACGGTCCCCTCGTCGAGGACGAAGCCGGGAGCACCTGATCGGCCTGCTCTGGGGCGACCGGAGCGAAGCCGCGGCCCGGCACTCGCTGAGCGAGGCCCTGAGGGTCATCCGCCATCATGCCGGCGAAGGGTCGGTGGAGGTGACGGTGGGGCAGGTCCGGCTGGAGGCCGCCGCGGTGCAGCTGGACGTGGACCGGCTGGAGGAAACCGCATCCGCGGGCGACTGGGCAGCCGCCGCCGAGCTGGTATCGGGTGAGTTTCTCGAGGGCTTTGCGCTGGCCGAAGCCTCGGAGTTCGAGAACTGGCTTGCCGCGGAGCGCGGGCTCTGGGGAAGGCGGGGGGTGGAGGTGCTGGTGAGCTGCGCGGAAGCCCACGCGCAAGTCGGAAAGGTGGAGGAGGCCGTGGGGTTTGCGAACCGTGCGCTGGGCCTCCAGCCGACCTCGGAGTCGGCCCTTCGGTGCGCGTTGCGCTGCCGGTCTCTGGCCGGCGACCGGGCCGGGGCGCTTGCCCTCTTCGAACAATTTCAGTCCCGTCTGGCCGAGGAGCTCGGGGTCGAGCCCAGCGCGGAAACCCGGTCGTTGATCGAACGGGTGCGGCGCGAGCGGGCTCCCCGGGCCGAGCCTCAAGGGGGAAACGCCGACGATATCCCGGTGGTTCGGCCGCCGCTGGAGGGACGAGGACCGGAGCTCCAACGGCTGCTCGAGGCGGCAGCCGGGTCAGCCCGCGCCCGCCGCGCGACCCTGCTCGTGCTGGAGGGGGATGCCGGGATGGGGAAGACCAGGCTGTTGGACGAGCTGCTGGCCCGCCTGCGACTCGACGGGACGCCGGTGGCTGCCGCCCGGGCAGTGGAGGCTGACCGGGCAGAGCCCTGGAGCGGCGTGCTTGCGCTAGCGCGCGGCGGGCTGCTCGAGGCTCCAGGTGTCGGGGCGAGCCCTTCGGCGGCACTCGCCGCGTTTGCCGAGGTGCTGCCCGAGTGGGAAGACCGATTCAGTGGAGCGGCGACTCTGGCCGCGCCGCATCCGTTGGGACGTGCCCTCGCGGAGACGCTTCGGGCGGCGGTGGAAGAACAGCCGGTCGTGATTGCGGTGGACGACGCGCAGTGGCTGGACCAGGACTCGGCCCTGTCGCTCGGGGCGGTGCTCCGCGACCTCGCCGCCACGCCGCTGACGCTGGTCGTCGCCATCGCACCCTACCCACCGAGGCCCGAGCTGGACGAGCTCCGCGTCAAGATCGGCAGCGAGTTGGGTGGCCAGACGGTGCGGCTCCGGGTACTGGACCGGGCGGGACTCCGCCACCTGGCCGAGCGAATGCTGCCGGGTTACGACGCGGTGGCCATCGATCGAGTGGTGCGGCGGGTTGCCACCGATTCCGCCGGACTGCCGCTGCTCGCGGTTGAGCTCCTGCGCGCTGTCGCGCTCGGCCTCGATCTCGGCACCCTCGCGGGGACCTGGCCGGAGCCGTTTCGCACGCTCGACCAGAGCCTGCCCGGTCACCTCCCCGATGCGGTGGTCGCTGCCATCCGCATCGGAGTTCGGCGGCTGAGCCCGCCGGCGCAACGGGTGCTGGCAGCCACTGCGGTTCTCGGGGACCTCGTGCCTCCCACCCTGTTGGAGCGCGCGCTCTCGCTCGAGACGGAGGACGTGGGCCGGGCGCTGGATGAGCTGGAGTGGCACCGGTGGCTGGTGGCGGAGCCTCGGGGATACTCGTTTGTCGCCCGGATGGTGCGGCAGGTGGTGGAGCGGGACATCGTCACGCCCGGACAGCGGCGGCGAGTCCTGGAAGCGGCCGACCAGGTCCCGGCTTCTCACGGTGGTTCCCTGCACCGGGACACTGCCCCATCCCGGCGCAGACTCCCCCGGTAGTTCGTTCACCCGGCGGAAATCAGTTGCCTCCCGCCGCGGCCATGTAGAGTCCCAAGATCATCAAAAGTTCCGCGAGTACCCGTCGAAATACGCGCTCGGGCACCCATCCCAGAATGCGGGTGCCTAACGCCGTGCCAATGACTACGCCACCGGTCGCCGTTAACAGGAGGGAGTCGAGGGCATCCGGGGGCAGGGGTCTCCTCATTGAGTTCCTGATCCCGAAGGAGTAGCGTTCAGGCCATGAGGTCCCTCTTCGCCGCTCTTCTGCTACTGGTGCAGCTCCAGCCTGTGCTGGGGACCGCCGCTTGCCTGGGCCTGGCTCGGGAGCCGGCTCAGGAAGATTGCACCATGCCGGAGCAGGCTACCTCCCCTTCACACGGTCTCTCAGCCTCGGTACCAACGGCGTCGCCGGGCTGCGCCCTGGCGACTCTATGCGCTCCGGTTCAGCTATCGATCCCAAGCTTGGCGAGCCTCCCAGTTCAAACTATCCCCCTGTTTGGCGCACCCGCGGTTCCCAATACTTCCTCACCCACTGAGCTCTCAGCCGCCCCACCGCTTCCACCTCCCAGAGTCTGATCCCAGCCACAACTGAGTAGTCGGACCCGCGCCCAGCGCCGGGCCCGGTGTCAAGCTGTCTGGGCTCATCTGCGGCCATCACGCCTGCAAGTGATGCCGGGTGTCAGATCCAGTTTTCGTAGCGCGGAGGCATTAGCCATGCGTTCCACCTTTTCTGCCGGCCTTCTCCGGATGGCGGCGGCCCTCATTGCGGGCGCAACTCCATTCAAGCTCTCGGGTCAGGCATTGCCCCAGACCGACACGGTTCTGGCGCGCCTCACCGCCGAGGCTGTGGCTGCCAATCCTTCCCTGGGGGTAAGTCGGGCAGAGGCTCTCGCAGCCCTGCGGCGCATCCGTCCTGCCGGCGCCTTGCCTGATCCCATGCTCAGCGTGGGTGTGATGGACCTGACCCTGCCGCGCTTCGCCTTCAGGGAAAGCGATTTCACCGAGGTGGACGTGGAGCTGTCCCAGGAGTTCCCCTGGCCCGGCACTCTCGGCGCTAGGACCCAGGCCGCGCGGGCGGAGGCCCGCGGTCGTGCCGCCGACGTGGCGGTCCGCCGGCGTGACGTCGTGGTTCGGACCGCGGAGTTGTACTACCGGCTTCGCTACGTGGTGACTGCCCGAGTAGCGCTGGTGCGCCAAAGGAGTCTCCTCGCCGCGGCGGTGGACATCGCCACGACCCGGTACGCCACGGCCTCCGCACCGCAGAGCGACCCGCT
>JBDTTD010000100.1:0-9033 GCA_039930805.1 Gemmatimonadales bacterium
TTCATCATCTCACCGCTGAGGAAGAGCCCTGTTCGTGAAACGATTCACTAGCCGCGAAGAAAAGCGACGTCCCCATCGTTGTAACGCGCGCGAAGTATAGTCCGCGCATTCTATTACACAACCCGACTGCAGCGGTATATCCCGACTAATTCAGTCGGTTTCGACTTCGTCCGCTCCCGGTATCTGGGCCCGCGGAGCTCTTCGCAGCGTCGGCCGTTCCCCGATCCATTCCGCCTTGCGACGAACCAGGATGAGGAAGGCATCCACCGTGCGTCGATCGTCCAGCTCCAGCCAGCACCATTTCACCGGGCCAGTCCGCTGCCCCTCCAGGATCGCGCGAGCGAGAGAGCCGGCCAACTTGGGACCCTTGCCCAGTCGGACCTCTTCGCTTTCCGCCAAGGTGAACGTGACGTCGAGCCCGGTACGCATGAAATGCAACCAGCACAGCTTTCGGTTGCCGATGCCGTACTCCCAGGCCCACTGCCAGGTGGGGCCCATGAACCGGACCTGCTCGGACGCCCCGTCGATCGCCAGGAGACCCGTGCGCAAGGCCCGAAAACGGCCCGCGATGGTGGCAGGCAAATCGGTCAGCGGAGCAGTGGCCACCGGCTCCACCGCCTCGTTTACATAGAGGTTGGACGTCCAGTAGGCGTTCGACCGACCCATCAGGGTCCTCCTCGCGGAACTCGCTCCAGATAGCGCATGACCTCGATGCCCATGGCCCGCAACAGGGACGCCTCGCGTCCATCGAGCCCGGCGCGAAAGACGATCTCCCGGAAGGAGCGCATCACGCTTTCGGAACGCCGGGTCTTGAAGAAGTCGATTGCCCAGAGGGCGCCGGTCCAATCGGTGAAGAGCTCCTCGAGCTGCGCCGACCTGGCCGGATCGGCCTGGTTCCGTGGCGGCTTGATCGGAGCACTCTCTCCCCCGCGCGCGTTCCAGGTCTCGTAGGCCATGATCGCCACGGCCTGCGCCAGATTGAGCGAACGGTGGCCCGGATCGGTTGGGATGGTAACCAGAGCGCTGCACAGGTCCAGCTCGGCGTTAGTGAGCCCCTTGTCCTCCCGCCCCGCGACGACGGCGACCGGACCGGCCACGCCTTCCTCGATCATCGCCGCGGCAGCCTCACGCGGCCGCAGGACCCGGCGCTTGGCGGCGCGCTCCCGGGCGGTGAGCACCGCGGTGAACACGCAGTCGCCGATGGCCTCCTCCAGCGTGTCCAGTATCTCGATCCTGGCCACCAGGTCGGCGGTGTTGTGCGCGATCCCTTCAATCCGGTAGGGGTCGAAGACCTCGGGCTGAACCAGACGGATGCGCTCGATCCCGAAGTTCTTCGCGATCCGGACCGCGCCGGCGATGTTCACGATGTCCTGAGGATTTACCAGAACGAGGATGGGGGCAGGAGAGCGGGGCGGCGGGACGGCGGGGCGGGCGTCGTCGGAGAGAGTATCCTCGCTGGTGTGCCCGTCCTGTCCCGCTGCCCCGCTGCCCCGCTGCCCCGCCTTGATCATCCGTCTCCCAGAAACGACAGATCGTACTTCTTGGCTCTCATGGCGGACGCCAAGCCGAGCTTCTCGGCCGCCTTCATGTACGCCTCCTTGGGCTCGATCTGCTTGGCGTCGACCAGCTCCATGAGCGCGTCGTTCAGCGTGACCATGCCGGTCTTCCGGTTGGTCTGCATGATGGAAGGAATCTGGAAGGTCTTGCCTTCGCGGATGAGGTTGGAGACCGCCGGAATCGAAAGCAGTATCTCGCGGGCGGCCACGCGCCCGCCGCCGATCTTCTTGCAGAGTATCTGGGCGATCACTCCCCGCAGGGACTCCGACAGCATCACCCGCACCTGCGACTGCCGGTCGGGAGGGAACTGGTCGATGATCCGGTCGATCGTCGAGGCAGCCGTTGTGGTGTGCAGGGTGCCGAACACGAGGTGGCCGGTCTCGGCGGTCTCGATGGCGATGGAGACGGTCTCCAGATCGCGCATCTCGCCGACGAGAATGATGTCCGGGTCCTCCCGCAGCGCCGCGCGGAGGGCGTGCTTGAATGAGCGGGTGTGGAGCCCGACCTGCCGTTGGGTGACCAGGCACTTCTTGCTGGGGTGCACAAACTCGATCGGATCTTCGATCGTGATGATGTGGTCGGTACGGGTACGATTGATGAGATCGACGAGTCCGGCCAGCGTGGTGCTCTTCCCCGAGCCGGTGGGGCCGGTAACGACTACCAGGCCTTTCGTGAGATAGCAGAGGTTTTGCACTTCCCGGCTCAGTCCCATCTCCTCGGCCGTGCGGACCTTGTTGGGGATGACCCGGAACACCGCCATGGGGCCGAAGCGGTCGCGTCCCGCGTTGCAGCGGAAGCGGGCGACGTCCGGGATCTCGTAGGCCCAGTCGGTGTCTCCCCCCTCGCGGAACTCACCCAGCTCCTTGGGGGTCATGATGCTGACCAGCATCAGATCCAGCCGTTCGGGAGTGAAGGCAGGGAATGCCTGCCGGGCCAGCTCGCCGTTGTTGCGAAGCATCGGCGGCTCACCGGTGCGCAGATGCAGGTCGGAGGCCCCGGACTCCACCAACAGGCGGAACAGCACCTCGAGCTCCGCCCGGGCTCCCGGCATGTCCTGGGTCTGGCGAGCCGACGAGGCAACCACCGGAGCCGCTGGGAGCGTGGCTGCCGGGGGAGCCCCTGTCACCCCGTTCCCGACCTTGGCGGCAACCGGCCGCAGCTTGGCGGCGCCGCCGTTTCCCGCCTTCAATTCGACCTGCACCTCGCCGCTGGGCGATCGATAGGCGAACGACACCGGTCCGGCCAGTCCCATCTGCGCGGTGATTTCCGGAGACGCGATCTCCCGCACCAGGGCCTGAATCTGGGTGTCGGTCAGAGGCTCCTTGGTCAGGAGCCGCACCGCGCCATTCTGCATGAGGGAGGCAGGCTTGCCGACGTCGAGGTGGAGGGCTTCGGCGCGCTGATCGTGCATGACCTGGATGAGCTTATCTAATCGTGCCAATGTCGGCTCAGTCGAGAGGACGGATGAGGCGTACCAGAGACTTATTGAAGTATCGGGTCAGGTCGTTGCTCCAGACGGTAAAAAAGCTGCCCGGACCGTTCACGTAGTCAAGCGCCCGGGCTCTGGAGGGCGGGAGCTCGAACGTCGAGCGGCCGCGGTACTCGACCCCGGTGGCAAGCGCGACCTCCAGGGCTACCAGCTTGGCAGCAGAGAGGCGGTCGGGGTCGCTCAATGGGAGCTGATCCCGGCAGGAGACCACGGCAACTTGGGCCTTGGACACGAAAGCTACTTCGCCCTCGCCCATCGTCAGGGCGAAGAACGGCTCGGCGCGGTTGAGCATCTCCAAAGGGCTCTCGGTATCCAACGGGTAGGCAGTGCTCGCGGCCAGGTGCAGATCGCCCTCCAGCACGACCCCGTCGGCCAGCACCACCTCGGCGGTCACCCGCTGGGTAGTCCCCCAGTCGTTCATCTAAGTGGGATCTGGGCGTGGCATAGGCACGGAAACTGAACGGAGCAAGCCAGTTGCGGCAAGTGCCATCGGGGCTCACCCCCGGATCTCGACACCCGCCCGGCGCTCGATCAGGCGAATGGCTTCCACATGATCGGCCGACTCGCCCAGCTCGGCTCGCGCCGCACTGAGCAGCTGGCCGGCGAGCTCGAGAATCGGACCCTCGACTCCGACATCCCGCAGAAACCCGCGCGCGATCCCGACATCCTTGTCCAGGAGCGCCAGCCGGAAGGTCTGGGGCCAGCGGCCGGTGAGCACCCGTTCGGGTACCAGCGCCTCGCTTACGAAGGAACGTCCGCTGGAGGCGTTCAGCACCGCGACGGCGGTACGGGCCGAGACACCGGCTTTGACGAGGGCCGCAAGCGCTTCACCCACGGCGAGGAGATTCACCGCCAGGAGCGCGTTATTGACCGCCTTCATGGCGTGGCCGGCACCAACGGGACCGAGCCGCTCGATCCGTTTTCCGAAGGCCGAAAGCACCGGCCGAGCCCGGCTGAAGGCTTCCTCGTCTCCGCCGACCATCACCGTGAGAGTACCAGCCTCGGCACCGCTGACGCCGCCACTCACCGGGGCGTCGACAAAGGCGACACCCCGTGGCGCCAGCCGCTGGGCAATCTCGCGGGAGGTTCCGGGATCCCCCGAGGTGCAATCGATCAGCAGGCTCCCCCGCCCAAACCCGGCCTCCAGCCCATCCGGGCCGTCGAGTAATAGGGCGACTTCTCGCGACGTCGGCAGACAAGTCAGCACGACCTCGGCGCCGGCGGCCACTTCCCGGGGGGTGCCGGCCGCGCGAGCTCCGTGAGCCGAGGCGAACTCCGCGGCCCTCGCGGCGGTGCGGTTCCACACGGTGAGCGTGTGCGCCTTGGCGAGGTGAGCCGCCATGGGTGTGCCGATGGCGCCGAGACCCAGAAAACCGACGCGCATCAGCTCATGCCCGTGTAAACTTCCCGCTTCAGCCGCTCATTGAACGCGCCCTGCCGTTCCAGACTCATCATGTCGAACTCGCGTGAGTGAGTGGGTCGAAGAATGGCGGCGCCGTAGGCTCCAGCCAAGGGTGATCATGCCGGTCCGCTCGCTGCTGTCCCGCGTGGCGCTCGCCGCGCTCGGCGCCTGCCTGGTGCTGTTCATCGTCGGGCCCCTGCTCCGGCTGCTGTTCTTCGCCTCGCCGGAGAGCCTGGGTGCCGCCCTGCGCGATACCGAGCTGCGGGACTCGATCGTGCTCACCGTCTTCACCGCCACCCTGGCCACGCTCATCGCGGCCCTGTTCGGAGTGCCGCTGGCCTACCTGCTGGCCCGGCGGAACTTTCCCGGCCGGCGGCTGGTGCAGGGCCTGATCGAGCTTCCGGTGGTGGTGCCCCATCCTGTAGCTGGCATCGCTTTGCTGCTGTTCCTGGGACGGCGGTCGGAGGTAGGGGGCGCGCTAGCCCACCTCGGCCTGGAATTCGTGAGCCACGTTCCCGGCATCGTGGCGGCCATGCTCTTCGTTTCCGCTCCCATTCTGGTCAGCGGGGCACGCGAGGCCTTCCGGGGGGTCGATCCCCAGCTGGAGCGGGTGGCACGGACCCTGGGCGACACCGGCTGGGGCGCCTTCAGGCGGGTGACACTGCCGCTCGCGGGGCGCGGCGTGCTTGCCGGCTCCATCCTGGCGTGGTCTCGCAGCGTCAGCGAGTTCGGCTCGATCGTGATCCTGACGTACAACCCCAAGGTCGCCAGCATCTACATCTTCGACCGGTTCACCGCCTACGGGCTCCAGGCCGCGGTGCCGGCCGCGGTCATTCTCCTCCTGGTGGCCCTCACAGTGCTCGTGGTAGTCCGAGTCCTCCAGCCGGAGGACCGGAGATGATCCGGCTGGACAATCTGCATGTGCGAGTGGGCAACTTCGATCTGCGGGACATCACCCTCGAGGTGCCCAAGGGTGGCTATGCCCTGATCATCGGACCCACCGGGTCGGGCAAGACGACCCTGCTCGAGGCCATTGCCGGCCACGCCAGACTCAGAGCCGGAAGAGTCTTCATGCACAACGACGATGTGACACACCTGCCACCGGAGCAGCGCGGGCTGGGGTTCGTCTACCAGCAGTATCACCTGTTCCCCCACCTGAGCGTGCGGGACAACATCGGGTATGGACTGGGGCGGGACGGTGGTCAGCGAGATATTGCCGACCCGAAGGCACGGGTGGCAGAGCTGGCCGACCTGCTTGGGATCGCGCCGCTGCTCGACCGGTCGATCCGCGGGCTCAGCGGCGGAGAGCAACAGCGGGTTGCGCTGGCCCGGGCCCTGGCGCCACGGCCATCGATTCTATTGCTGGACGAACCCTTCGCGGCGGTGGACCCGGCCACGCGGCAGGTGTTGCGGCGCGAGCTTAGGGAGCTGCACGAGCGCGAGGGGATCACCACCCTGCAGGTGACGCACGACTTTGACGAGGCGCTCCGTCTCGGCGATCTGGTGGCCGTGCTGGCGGAAGGCCGGATCGCCCAGAGCGGGACGCCCGAGGAGGTGTTTCGCTATCCCAACTCGGCCTTCGTCGCACGGTTTGTGGGCACCGGCAACGTGATCGCCGGCGTGGTCGAGCGAACCGAGCCGGGCAATGGAACCGGATCCTTCCGGGGCACCTTCCGGGGCGGCTCGATGGTCCTCGACGTGGTGGCGGAGCGGGAAGGACCCATCCACGCCGTTATTCGACCCGAGGACATCGTCCTGAGCCTTACCCATCACCCCGGCTCGGCCCGAAACCACATGGATGGCCGGGTGGTGCGGCTGGAGCGGATCGGGCCGGTTACCCTGGTGCATCTGGACGTGGGACGCGCGTTGGTCGCGTCGCTCACTACCCAGTCAGTCGAGGACATGGGGCTAAAGGCGGGGAAACCGGTCATGGTGGCCTTCAAGGCAACCGCGATCCTTCTGGTGTAAGCTCCATCCATGCCGGCTCGAATTCTCCACGTCGATCTCGATGCCTTCTTCGTCGAAGTGTGCCGCCAGCGCCACCCGGAGCTGCGCGAGATCGAGCTACTGGTGGTGGGCGGCAGGAGGGACCAGCGCGGGGTCGTGCAGTCGGCCTCATACGGGGCCAGGCGCTTCGGCATTCACGCCGGCATGCCGATCGCCGAGGCGGTGCGGCTCTGTCCCCAGGCCACGTTTTTCCAGGGCGCTTTTTCCCACTATCGCGACGCGTCACGCGCCGTGCGGAGTGTGCTGGAGGAGTTCTCCCCCACCGTGGTAATGGCCTCGCTGGATGAGGCGTATCTCGACTTTGCCGGCACCGAGCGGCTCTACCCCACATCGCTGCTGCCGATCGCGGAACAGCTACGCGACCTCGTAGGGTACGAGGCGGGGCTCGATTGCAGCGTCGGCATCGGGCCCAACCGGATGATCGCCAAGCTGGCATCCGACTACGCCAAGCCGCGGGGCCTGATGGAAGTGCGGGCCGGGTGGGAAGCGGGGTTCCTGGCCGGTCTCCCGCTGCGCGCGCTCCCGGGAGTAGGACCCAAGACGGCAGAGCGCTGGGCCGAGCTCGGCCTGGTCGAAGTCCATCAAATTCAGCGGATGGAGGAGCGGGCGCTCGAACGGCTGATCGGGCCCGATGCGCGCCAGCTCAAGCTCAGAGCGGAGGGCCGGGGTGGAACGACCCTGACCGCCCACCGTCTGCCTAAGTCGGTGAGCCGGGAAACCACGATCTCGTACGATGTACGAGACCCGGTGGAGCTGGAGCGGATGCTCGCCCTGTTGACGGCACGGGTTGCCGGCCAGCTGAGGGATGAGCAGATCCTCGCCCGGACGGTGACGATGAAGCTCAGGCACGACGACTTCCGCACCGTCACCAAACGGCAGACGCTGGAGACGGCCACCGATCTCGACGCGGAGCTCTACCTGGCGGCGCGGACGCTCTTCAGAATTGCATTCGAGGACGTCAGACAGCGCGACCGGGGGGTGCGGCTCATTGGCATCTCGGCCACCAACCTGGGGACCGTCGAGGAGCCGGATCTCTTCGAGCGCCCGGAGCGGAGCCGGTTGCGCCGCCTCACCGAGGCGGTGGACAAGGTGCGAGGCAAGTTCGGCTTCGACTCCGTTACCTCGGCCACCATCTTGGAGCTGCGCCTGCGTCGTAAGAAGCGTCAGAAACCGGCCAAGGATTAACCCGGATCCAACTGACCGGATTGCTCCAGTTTGATCGGTAGCATCCGTGCCTATCTTGTTTCGGGGCGCAGATCTCCAGTGTCGAACCGCAATCCCACCGTGCCGTCCGGGCTCGTGACGCTGGAACCGAGATCCCGGAAGGTCGCCACCCGGCCGCCGCTCGTCCTGGCCTGTACCGTGCTGTTCTGGTACAGGCGATAGTACCCCACAAATATCCGCCGCCCACCGGGTCGCACCGCGCAGCCGCAGTCCAGCGCTCCATCCAGTCCGGCGTTGACCGTCACCCTCAGCTGATCGTCACTCGCGTTGGTGATGAGCGGGGCGAAGAAATTCCCGTCCGGTCCCCGCGCGGTGGCACTGCGGCGGATCGTCCCCCGGATGCCCTGCTCGACCACCGATCCACGAAGCTCGTCTCCCATGGGCCGCCCGTCGGCGGAGAGCGGACGGCTGAGCTCCCAGGCGGCCACCAGCCTCCTCCGCCAGGGAGCGGCCACGCGCACCGAAGCGCCGGGCGCCACCAGGCGGGGCAAGGCATCGTCCACTGCGAGGCGGACAGGACCGGCGAGCCGATTGGTGAATTCGAGCCGGGGGCGCAGCAGCAGATACAGCCCACCCAGCCCGGCGGCCACAACCAGGAGGAACAGCAGAAGGGGACCGCGAGAGGGCTGGCGGCGGCGCGGCCGCAGGATACCTGCCTCGGGCTTGGGCGCGGTCACGGGGCCTCCGAAATGAGCAGTGTGGGCTCGAGCAGTCGTAATGGATCAAGCTAACCCCGGCCCCCGCCAAAGGTTAGAACCCGGCAGCTCAGGCGTCGTACAAAGCGTGCATACATTGCAGAGAATATTGGTACTGCTTCATTTTAGCCCAGGATTGTGCACAACCGTCAGGTAAATCTTACACATCTTGCAAGATTGTCTTGACAGTCGACGGCCGGATCGATATAATGTCCGGAAGGCCACCACCCACCCGTTCCGCAGAGGAGCGCAATGCGTCAGCCAACCGGTTTCTCTACCCCACCCGCCGTTCCGGCGGCGGTCCAGCGAAATCGACGCATTCCCCCGGTCGAACCGCCAGGTCCCTGGTCTGAGTGAACCCGTGCTCACCCGATGCCCCTGCGTTCGATCCTCCGACGCAGGGGCGTCTTCGTTAACCTGAACCTCGAACACCCGAGAAAGACCATGGCAACAACGGCCCGGCCCAGTGCTCCCTTTCGTGCAGCACCGAGCAGTGCAGTACAACAGCTCCTCGAGCTGATCAAGCAGAAGAACATCCAGGTCGTGGATGTGAAGTTCTGCGACCTGCCGGGCACCTGGCAGCATTTTTCCATTCCCGCCGCCACACTCGACGAGGCGATGATCCGCGAGGGGCTCGGCTTCGACGGGTCGTCCATCCG